>JAKSUF010000001.1 GCA_024409145.1 archaeon
ATAATTCCAATACTCTTTGCCATCATCGTTTTTATAATACATAACTATATGTTTTCCATAATTTTTAATACAATCAGGACATTTACTTTTATCAACATTAGCATAATTATAAATAACAACGATTTTTTTGATTAACCCATTTTGATAATCTTTAATAGCCATTTCACATTCATATTCAATGTAACTTCTATAATCAATGTTATTGCCCTTACAGCAACGCTGATTATATGAATTATAACTTTTGCAAAATTGACATCCGCCTTTTGTTAAAATTTTTGTTTGTTTTCCAACAATTAAAACAAATGTTTTAGAAACATTTAATCTTCTTCTAAGAGAAGCTTTAATACTGCATAATTGGTCATCATCTGAGGCTTGAGTATATTCGTGAGCATCAACAAAATCTAGATTTAATCTGTTATTGTTTTTCCATTCATACAATTTATCAATGGCTTCTTTGTCGCCGGTCCAATCACCAGCAATATATGTTTTGGTACGATATTCCATATTTCTCATTTCCTTTCTATTCAAATATAGACACCTTGTCCTTATCTTTATCATAAACAACCAAATTTATTTTCCCAGTAATTATTGAATCGCTAGTCAAAATTGTTGTTTTCATAAGTTTAAATGATTGTTTATGAGTTAATTGAGATCTAGAATTACCAGTGCCAAAAAGAGGGATGAAAATTTCATCAGATTGTCCCTTGCTAACATAAAATGAAATCAATGACTCCAAGCTTTCTCTAATATCTTTTCTTAAAGCATGGGCATTATTAGACTTATCAAATTTAGAAATTGCAACTAAATAATACTTTGTATTATTAGAACCATCAATAATAGCTGTTGTTCCAAGTTCATAACTTTTTAAATTTCCTCTTGGTTTTTCGGTTTTTGTATAAATTACTTTTGGTTTATAACCATTTAATTCTAAATTAGCCTGTATTCTTTCATTTAATTCTTCAGGAGTAATATTTTCTTCCTTACAAAATCTGTTAATCCATTTGCCATGATTAGTATTTGGTGAAACTAAAGGATTTTTAATAGTCTCCGAAGATTCTTCAACTATTGTTTCAAATGTATCATTAACTTGAATTACAACAATTTTTGATTCTTCCTTTTTGTTTTTAAAACCAATCTTAAAAATGTCGCCATACATAGCAAATACTTTATTATTTCCTTTAGCCCATATTTTCTTTGTTTTCTTACAAAGAATGACAAATGCACTAGCAACTATAGAGCTCAACAATGTTCCAATTAAAAGCCAAATTCTTGGTTTTGTGTCATTAATACACAAATCATTCCAGTCAAAAAATAATAAACCAATACTTAAAAACGAAAAACAGCCTCCTGCTATTACTAAAAATAATTTAAAAATTGCTAAGAAATTGTTTTTTAATTTACCAAAAATATATTTGAAGCGTTTCATATTAAATAAATTTATCCACCCTAACATGCTCTGCAATTTTTTGATTGCGCTTATTAAAAGCCTCATCAATATATTTTTTAGGATCTTTTATAAATTCATCCCAACTAACTAATACAGCATATCTACCATCCTCGCTGTAATGATCGCATTCGTCTGATTCCGGAATTAAATAATAATTGTTGTGAAATTCTTTAATTACTGTTGAATCATTTATAACAACACTATTTATCACGCCTTTACAATGAGGGCATACATACTGCCCACAATAAACTTTATTAATCATTGATGGAAGAACAATACCAAGCAGACCGTTGCGAGTATCTTCGCTTCCACGTCTTCTTAAAGATGCTCTAATTTCATTTCTAATAATAATTTGGCTATCAAGCCCCTTTATTTTATCTAATGGATCTCTGTAATTTTCATAACTTTTATCGCCAATTAAGAAAATTGTAACAGTAGTGTCTACTAAGTATTCACTATGTATTTTGTTCATAATCACATCAGGATCATCTGAATGGATTTTTTCTTGTTGAGATTTGTCGATAAAAACAGAATCAGCAAAAAGTTTAACAATTTCATTCTTATAGAATTCATCTTCAAACTTATAACTTATATAGCATCTATGTCTTTCGTCACTCATAAAGATTTTAAAGCCTCATATTTGTTAGTTTGTTTGTCTATTAATTGTTTCAAAACTATTAATTTTGAATTGTTCAATTGAGCGAAATTGCTAGTATCGATCTTATAAAAAATTGGTATTGGTTCCTTTTCAAAATGAGCAAATTCTTCATTTAGATTTTGCTCATGCCAAATAATATTTCTAGCAAAAATAATCTCTTCATAAATCCACGGTGATTCAAGTGATTTTACAAGATTTTCATTATTGTTTATTGAATTATCCAAATTTAATACTAATAAATATTTGCTATGAACAATTTGAGTAAATAATGCAGAAGATAGCATTGCGTGGACGTGAGAGGTTGATCGATTTCTTTTTGATGAATCGAAATTATTTGGATTGCTTTCCATTCTGCAATACTTTTTATCAATATCATTTAGAACCGCATCGCATGATCCCCAAACTCTTTCGTCAATAAAAGTTGTAAAGCCTAGTTTTTCTAAAAATTGACATAACTTTTCTGCAATAATTTTGTCTTTATGATTATGAGAAACGAAAAAATCAACATCATTGATCGGAAATAATGCATCACTTAAGTCTGTTCCATCAATTTTTGTTCTATTAATTATACTATTTATACCGGAATTAAATGTTTGATATTTTACCAAATCAAGTGCTCCGGTCATACCACTAAGTATGCTATCGTTAATATTTAGGTTTAAAGAATAAATTTTTTCCATAGTATGTTCTTTTTATTTTTTAGCATCATTTCTAATTTGTGTTGTAGATATTCCTTGAGTGTGCTTTAAAAACACAACTTTAACATCTACTTTTGATAAGTCTTCAATAACTTTATTATACATATCAGAGTTTTTCCAATCATCACCGTGGAAGAGAATATCGTAATGAAGTTCATTCCAAGCTTCTAATTTATCCATGTTCTTTTGTGGAACTACTTTATCAACATACTTAATTGCCTCAACAATGGCTGCGCGTTGTTCATATGGAATTACGGGAGTTTTATGCTTATATTGTTGGACATTTTCATCTGTTGAAACACCAACAATTAAATAATCACAATGTTCCTTTGCTTGTTTCAAAATATTAAGATGACCTATGTGAAATAAATCAAACACGCCTGTTGTATAACCAATGATTTTCTTTTTCATAACATTCTTATTTTATCTTTTTTATTTTATAAGTAAAACCAATTTCATACTTATTATGTTTGAAAACATTGAGTAATCTTTTAAATAGATTTTTAACTTTTATTTTTTCTTTTTGTTTTTTATAAGACTCTAATTCATTTTGAATAATTGAAATTTCTCCAAATCTTTTTATTTCTGCTAATGATCTGCTCGAAGGGTTGCCATAGTAACCTTTATTTAATTTTGTGGTCGAATCATAATCCACTAAATCTAAATGGTTAAAAACATTTTGTAATATTTCGCTACCTTTAGAAGTATTCGCAATAATTAAGGATTTATGAAAGCTATCTTTTTTAAATCCCCAGAAATCACCTAGAGTTATATCAGAGGCTCTGTTTTTTGATCTAAATTGACAATTGTAGCAACTTTCTCTATATCCTTTACCGCTTTGAAACATTTTGTAATAAGGAAAATAATCATATTCACCATAACAAACCTTTGTTTTACTTCTCTTTTCAAATTCAAACTTAAAGAGTTTATTATTTTTATTTGCCCCTTGATTATGTCTGAAATCAAAATCTTTAATTTTACAATCTAGAAAACTTTCAACAGCTTTTATTGATTGATCGAATGCCCATTGATTTGAAATACCTCTACAAATAATATCAATCAAAAATAGATTTGATGGTCTTTTAACAAACATATTTGCAACCGCAGCACATTGACATGGGGTTCCAGAAAATAAAACGTTTGTTCCATTTTCAACATCGACCTTAATTTCTTCATAAACACGAGTATTTATTTCTGATTGAATATATTTGCTTTTTAAAACTTTATCTAAATTTACAACATTATCTATACGGATATGATGAACCTTTAAATTGTCCCAGGCGGCACCATAGACAACTCCATTATTTAAAAGAAAATATTTAGCGATTGCTTGAAATGCTCCACCACTTGATGATTTTAATAAATCGCTAATAGGCTGCATTTGATAACAATAAGCATCACTTTTACCTATCTTAAATTCTTTTAAAGTTGGGCAGCTTTTTAAACACAAACCACAATTAATACATTCATCACTATTAATTTCTGGATATTTAAAATGATCAGAAGCTCTTTCATTTAACTGAATGCAATGTTTTGGGCACACAAAAGAACACAAACCACATCCAGTACATTTATTTACAACTTCTAAAATATTACTCATTATTTTTCAATTAAAGATTCATCTAGGTAGAAACGTCTATAACTTACAATTCCGAAATCTTTTGGGGTCATATAATCAGGGCCATACCAAGTTAGTAAATAATGCTCAGGATTTTCAAAAACTGGGCAATCATAACCATTAAATTTTAAATTAACAAAACTTGTAGGATATTTCATCTTTTGGATATAAGGATGATGCATAACTAACAAACAGTCGCCTTTATTTTTAATTTTATTAAATGAACGCATCAATGATTTGTTAATGCGTGGATAACCTGGAAGAAATTTATGATATATGTTTTTAAGAATATTTCTTACGCTATTATTTTTAACATTGTCTGTCTTTTTGTTCATTTTATCATGAAGTTTAACAAGTTTATGTGTAAAACCTTCAAGATATTTTTCTTCAGTGGATACATACGGAAATATATCAAAATATGCAACATATGGTGTTTCTTTAGATTTTTGAATAAACATATTTTTAATATAAACACGAGTTACACCAAAAAACAAACTGTTACTTTTGAATGTTTTATAGTAAAAACAATCAGGAAGTTCATTTTGCAAGCTCTCGAGTTTATCGGACATTTCTAGAGGCATGACAATATCAATATCACAATCCCATTTAATCATTCCGCCTTCTCGATATGCGCCAAGCATAGTACCATGATCAAGACCAAAAACAATGTCATGTTTCTTGAGAAAATCCAATAAAATACCAAAATATTTTAAATAATGAACTTTAAATTCTTCTAAACTGCACTCAACCATATTGCAACTCCTTTTCTGTGTCCATTTCGGTTTTAGGAAATAATACGTTGTAATCAAAATCAACAATGTAATTCTGACTAACTACTCTTTATCGATTTATTAAGTTCTGCCACACCTAAGACTAAATTATAATCTAAAATTACAATTTAACAAACACAAACTCAAATGCAATTGGTTCTAAATAACTAACCTTAATTTTTGATTCGTAGAAAATAAGTGAAAGTATAGAGTCTTCGAGATAAGAGAAATCAAATCTTAATGATAGATTAGTGTTCCAATATTCCAAATAATTATAATGACTTGCAAAATCTGTTAATACTTCATCTAAACAACTTCTTATAAAGACCGATATTGGATCATACACAGTAAATTTGCATCCACCGCATTCAACATTAACGCCAGTCCATAAAATAAGTACTAATTCATTAAAATCGTCGGATATTTCAGATTTAATATCAAAATCAATCTCATATCCATTAATAGAGAGCACTACTCTATAAATAAAGTTACCAGATTCAACATAAGCATATACATCAGTTACACCTAATAAACATTTGTTATCAGTGAAACTATGTTCATGTGTTTCCTTATCTAATACTTTAATGCTGTTATAGATAAGTCTATTTAACTCTCCAAGTGTAAATAAACACGCTACTTTTGATTCTCCAGATGGTATTGAATCTAAAAAGTCTTCAGTAATAGAAGATTCGACTCTTTCTTTTAAATCCATTACTTCTTCACTTCTATTTGGATTTCGATTATTACTTCTAAAAGGAGAGAAGTCTATATCAAATCCAAATAGAGAATCTCCAGTAGGCTTAATAACTTCTGGTTTAGAATCAATCAATTCTCTTAATATATCCATTCGACCACCGCTTGGAAAATATTTCATAAAAGACACTGGATCAACAATTATTCTTTGAACGTCTTTAGAATATGAAATTCGCAACAATGAATATTTACTTAGTTTAGAAAAGAATTCTTCATTTAAGAAAGTATCTTTTATAAATGGAAGTTTTCCCATTGATACTTTACTTATTTGGATAACCACTAAATTATCCGTGGTTACTCCTTCTATTAAAGCATCAATTACTACTCTAGTTTCTACCAAAAGTTTTGGTTTTAGGTCTACACAGAAATAATGGTGGTCATCTTTAGATTCGTAATAAATACTTTCAGCGTTTTCAGGAAGGACATCATTTGATGCATTCTTTAGCATTTGATTAATATCTTGATCAGAAAGCCTAAATGAAAACTTACCTGTATCCTTTGTATTAGAGAATGGATCAATCATGTTCTTCTCTATCAAAGATATATTCTCATTATTGCTATATGCATTAGGATTTCTGTTCTTATCTTTATGCGTTACAAGATAAGTTATGTATGTAGCGGTTAGCAAAACCACTACTAAGCATAAGAAAAGTGTTATTAATACTTTTAATTTATGCTTAAAAGGGTGATTTTCTTTTTCTTCCTTATAGTTTTTCATTTTTAGTTATTTTAATCCGAAAAGTTTTTTAGTTTTAGCTTTTAATGTATAGGCGTTTTTAGTGCCGATAACAAAACATAAGAATCTGAATAACTGAAGTTTTATAAAGTTATTTTTATTAGCTGGCTTCCAAGATCCAATATATAAATGAATAAACAGTGTATCTTTTGTTTGAAATTTAGACTTATCCCAGTTCCATCTTTTAGGCATAAAATAGGAGGAATCGAATAATAAAAATTCTCCTAAATTATAGTTTTTGTCTTCTGGTTTTGATTTAATTTCTTTATAAGCAAAAGCATCCAAAAAACTATTAAGATGCTCCTTAATTGGGAAATTATCAAGCGATTCGAATTGGGAAATTAATGACTTCATTAAGTTTGTTTTTTTGGAACACTTAATTAAGGCGCATTGCATTTGACCTTTACCTTGCATACACAAAACATTGTTTTCTAAAAATTCTTTTGTTGGTTTTTTTATAGCCTTCATATCAGTGTCCAGATATAGACCACCAAAATTATATAAAGCATAACATCTTACATAATCAGCAACAAAAGCATATTTTTTAATCCTGTATGATTCTTTTACATAGTAACAAGAATTTTCAATATCAAAATTACTTTCGTTCCATTCTTTTATTTCCCAATCAGGATAATATTTTTTCCATGACCTAATACATTTTCTGATTGCTCTTGGTTTTTTACCGTTTCCGAACCAACAATAATGAATAATTTTCTCCATAACTAAATTTCTATTGTAAATATAATACCAAATTATTATTCAAAAAAATAAAAATATTGATAAATATTTCAAATTAGAAAATAATAATTCTATGAGAAAATTAATTAATTTTGCTGAACGCATATTTGAATCGTTACGCAATAAGATATTGAGACTTAGAATTAAAAATAAAAATTTTACAATCATTTCAAGAGATTGTTTGGGTGGCTATATTTATCATAAACTCGGAATGAAATTTCTATCGCCAACAATAAATTTATTTATGAATGCTGATGATTTTGCATATTTTTGTTGCTACCTTGAAGAATATATTAAAAATGCTGAATTGGTTTTTGAAAAAATAGGAAATATTGTTGGAAAAGATTTCCCAATATGTCTATTAAAACCTAATAATAAAGACCTACCTGACTTAGAAATAAATTTTAATCACTACTCAACTTTTGAAGAGGCTAAAACAAAATGGTTAGAAAGATCGCAAAGAATAAATTGGGATAACATTTATATAATTAATGATTTAGCTCACGATCATGTTGAATGCTACTTCAAAAAAGAATCGGTTGAAATTTTTAATAATGCAAAATATAAGAAAATAGTGTTATGTACAAAACCACTAGGATATAACAATGAATTTATTATCAAGGAACCAAAAGGAATTGATTATCCTTTTATGATTAGAATTAAAAATAAATTAACAAGAAAACAATATTTCGAGAAATTTAATTATATTAAGTGGTTAAATAATAAGCAATAAACTAGAGAATGCTTTTAAATATTGATCAAAAACATTTTTTTCATCAAAACTATTTTTAGCATTGTTTTGAATAGCAATTCTATTTCTTTCTATAGTAAGTAGTTTTTCAGATAATTCAGCAATGTTTCTTTCCTTAATAAAACATGTATCATTTGGATTTGAAATTGATTCTGGTCCGCCACATTCAAAACCATACACTGGGGTTCCTGTACATAAAGATTCTGCAGTAACCATAGAAAATGTTTCTCTTGTAGATAACAATAAAGTTCCATCAGCGAAATAATAATAATCTCTCAATAACTCTTTTGGCACCCCGCCTTTAATATACGTTATGTTTTCTTCATTGAAATCGTATTCTTGATTCTTGGTGCAAATAACAGTAAAGTGTATGTCTTTTCTTTGCTGAGCAATTGGTTTAACTAGTGATGCGCACTTTAAAACATCAAATATGTCAGGTGTAACAAAAAGCACATTTTTGTCATGAATATATGGATTTTTTGACCCAATTTTGAAAAATGTCTCATCAACAGGATTCATTATACTGGTAACAGAATACTTCCTATAAATAGGAGAGTTTTTATATCTTTCTTCTAACCACGGAGAAACTGTTGTAACACAAAAATTTTTATCTTTAAATAAAGAAACTGATTCATTCATTTTGTTAAAAAAGTGTCTTGTTCTATTTAACGAAATAGCACCATTAAATGAGTGAACATTCTTGCAGTTTCTACAATTACAGGTTAAATATTTATTACATTCACCAGCTATACCACATCCGCCAGTCATCATAAAATCTGCATGGGCAGTAAGCACAGTTTTAATATTATTTTTTGCAAGCCATTTTAAAAGTCTATAAATATTAACAAAATAACCATTTAAACAATGTAAATTGACAACATCTGGTTTAAGTTCTTTTATTTTATTTATAATGCGTCTTGTTGAAAAGAACATTCCGCCATACATGTTACCAGTGAATTTAGAAATTAAATGATGAATTTTGCTTTCTAATTCACAAGTTAATTTGAATACGTTTTTTTCTTCAACTTTCTTACCTCTACCATAAACAAGATATGTTTCATGATTCTTTGAAGATTCATTAAAAAGACTCTGTACAACTTTTCCTGTACTTCCCTTTCCATATACAACATTTATAAACAAAATCTTCATTAACGTTTACCTTTTAACTTAAGATAGCATTTAAATAAGAATCTATACATTCCAAGAGACATAAAGCACATTCTTCTCTTAGCCTTATCGTTTTTATTGAAATAAACATCCATTTTTAGACATTTATTTAACTTAAATTCATTTTTGTAAAAAAGGATCAATTCTTTTTCTTCTGTAGAAGCATGTTTAAAATCAAATCTTGGATAATACTCCAAAAAACAAAGTGGAAAGCGTCTTATTTTTGATCTATTCAATTCAATTAGCTCAGCTCCGGAAAATCCAGTAAATTCATGTTTAAAAATCGAAAATGAAGAATATAAATCAGAAAGCATTTTTCTATTACTTAATTTGCCTCTAAGCAAGGAATTTTCATTTTCTAGAGTATAGTTGTAACCACAATATGAGGTTAAACCAATAGATTTGGAAGAAGCTGTAATTTTATAAATTGTAGCAACATCCTCCCCCATAATACAATTTTCTGGAAATCTAATTTCTTTGAGAAGGTTTTTTCTATAGACTTTTGTGTGAATACTATTTGGGAATTTTCCATCTAGTGCATCTTTTGTTGCTTTAAATGATGCGACTACTTCAATTTCTTTATTGGATTGTGGTTTTCTAGATACCTTTGATTGAGATACAAATTTGTAACTAGAGGCAACCAAGTCAAGATTGTTGTTTTCCAATAAACCTATTAAATATTCAAAGTAATCGTTATCAATATAATCATCGGCATCAATGAATGTAACATAATTAAATTCACCAAGCTCATTCATAGCATAATCTAAACCATTGTTTCTTGCCGCTGAAGGACCGCCATTTTTTTGCTGAATTAATATCAATTTTTCATTTTTATAATCTTTAATAATTTCTGCAGAATTATCTTTTGAACCATCATCAACACAAATAACTAAAAATTTCTTGTATGTTTGTGAAAAAATACTATCCAAACATCTTTTAATATATTTAGAGGCATTATAAACAGGAATTATTACAACTAAATCGAATTTTTCCATATCTATATTTAATCATTATTTTATAAAAAATTAAATAAGATTAAAACTTTTTGGGTATGCAGCTTGAGTTATTATTTACAAAGAAGATTTTTAAAATTAAAATCTATATTAATGAAAACAATTTACTTTTACGGAATTGATAACAATATTGGAGGCATGGAAGTCTATGCCTTTAATTTAATAAAAGATGTTTTATCAAAGACAAAAGAATTTAAATTTCACATCATTTCTCAATTTAAAGACTTTTCTTTCAAAAAAGAATTGGTTGAAGACTATGGTTGCGAATATTCTATTGTTCCAAGCAGAAAAAAACATCCTTTTAAATATTCAAAAGAAATTCTAAAAATATTAAAGGATGCAGAAAAAGACAGTTTTCTTCAACTTAATATCATGAGTTACAGGAATATTTTTTTGTTGCATGCAGTTAAAAAATCAAAAATAAAAACTGTGATTGTCGGGCACTCCACAAACACAGATAATAAATTTAATTACTTTATTCATAAAATTGGCAGAATATTTTATTCAAAACTATGGTTAAAAGTAGCTAACAACAAACAAATTATTGAATATTTTTGTAACAAAAATGATAGCAACTACAAAATTATTCCTTTAGGAATTAATAAAGATTTATTTAAGTTTGATCAAGCTAAAAGAGACAAGATTAGACAATTGTATAACATTTCAGATAATGAATTTATGATTGGCCAAATCGGAAGAGTATGTTCAACCAAAAATCAGCTATTCTCGTGTAAAGTCCTTGAAAAATTAGATAATCAAAACATTAAATTATTCATCTTTGGAAAAATTATAGATAAAACAGCGTTAAAATATGCAACTGAACACAATTTGAAAAATATTAAATTTGTTGGAGAAGTTAATAACATAAACGAAATATATAGTGCTTTGGATTTATTTATTTTTCCTTCAAAACACGAATCAGCAGGATTTGTTTTATATGAAGCACTAGAAAATGGATGCCCATCAATTATTTCAGACAACATTCCAACAGACGGAATTGAAAGCAAAGTTTTATCAATCAAAAAATTGAATTTAGATGTTTGGGAGAGGGAAATAGAACACGCCTACAACGAAAAATGGCAAAGAGAATTTAATAGCAAAACTCCTTCACACGAAGAACAAATTAATGGTTATATTGATTTATATAAATCACTTTGAAAATAATTTATAAATTAATGAATAGAAAGGTTTTAAATAAAGATAGACAAAGCGTTTAGACCTTTCTTTTTTATTTGGAGGTTTATATTTTTTAATAATCTTATTTCTTTTAATAAACAATTTAATATTTTTAAAATCATTTAACTCTGAAGCACTTGCGAGTTTCTTATTAAATCTTGGATACATCATTAAATAAACATTTGCAAGTGCCGAACTAGCTACCGATTTTATTTCATTGATTTCAGATTTCTCGAAGTCTTTAAAATCATGTAAAAAAGGAATCATGTACCCTTTAATGGATTGAATAACTTTTTTATTGGAAATTGTAGATCTGCAGGCAGAATCTCCTTCTTGCCAATAATGATATCCCGAATAGTTAGAAATAAAGACACCAGCATTTGCTTTTTCGAAGGTTTTAAAAATAGTTGCTTGATCTTCCATCCATGCAATATCCTCGGGAAATCTCACGTTTTTCCATACTTTTTCTGAATATAATTTGCAATGCGAATGGGATTGAACAGTATCATCTTGTAATAAAATTTTTAAAGCTTCAAATGAGGAAAACTTTGTGTCTTCAGATATTTGATTATACTTTTTTTTATGATTTTGAAACTCGTAAAAAAATGAAGAACAAACTATATCAACGTTTTGTTTTTCTAACATATTTTGCAAGTGTTCAAAATAATCTGCATCAACAAAGTCATCTATATCCACAAAAGAAATATAAAAGTCATTAAAGTTTTTAAAAAGAAAATCTAAGCCTGCGTTTCTGGCGGATGATACTCCACCATTTGGTTTATCAACAATAAATAAATTTTCCTTTTTGAAAGCATTTAAGATACTTAATGAGTCATCAGTTGATCCATCATTAACACAAATGATTTTAATATTATTTAGGTTTTGATTGAAAAGACTATTTAAACATCTAGCAATGTACTTTTCACCATTATATATAGGTATAATTACAAAAATATCTTTCATACTAAATCTTTTGTTTCTCTAAAACTTTTGCCTCTTTTTTCTTTTTAATTGGTAATAAAGAAATTAACAGCATCACACCAAAATATGAAAACAATAAAACTATAGATATGAATCCAGTTTTTTGTACCAATTCTTTGGTGCTAGTAAGTGATAAAATTTTGAAAATAAAAGTATCAATTATAGCTACTGCAAAAATAGTTAAACCACTCAAAAGTAATGGGCTAACTATTTCAGAATATTTTCTCAAAAAAATAATAAGAATAAAAACTGTCAAACCAAACAAAATGGCAATAAACGGGATTATGATGTATAAACCAACAAGATTATTCTTTGCAAAATAAGATACTAAATAGCACAAAAAAGTATTAGCAAAGACCAAAACAAAAAATATAGCCATCAAAATCAATAATTTCTTGTTATTTAATATTTTTCTCATCTATTTACTCCATTCAGGCAATGAATTATATGTCTTTTTCCAAAATTCAAAAGTTAAAAGAATTTTATTGCCACTGCCATCAACATCATATTCAAATTGCCATCTACACCAATAAGGGGTAGAAACATAAATGGTTCCTAATTCAGTTCCTACTGCTTCATCTTCATATACAATTGTACCGTGTTGATTTCCGACGTAATTAGTTCTAAATGTAACATCATCACTTCCAACAATACAACTTCCGCTCTTATCGTATAAAGCGAATGTTGTATCACAATGAAATTCATCAAAATTGTTTCCGGTACACTGGAAATTAATATGACTTTTGTTGATATCAAACAAGGAAATATAGGAAGTAAAACCAGGATTCCTAGATATGACATCATTAGAGATAGGAGAAATACCGTGCAAGTCGCCGGCTCTAACAAGTCGATAATCGTAATTTAAAAATAGTTTTACTTTGTCTTCTTTTTTTATTGAACATGAGCTCAAGCCACAAACTAATAATGGCAATAACAACAATTTAGTTTTCATAGGCTACTCCTTTATGTTCATAATAATTCACAAGTCCAGCAGGTAGAATTACAAGTAAAATATTGTAAATAAATACTGGAGCACTAGTTGAAATAACTAAAACTTCTGCTTCAGCAAGAATAAATGATATTGAAGCGCACATTATTCCTAAAAGAATAAAAACTAACCAGCGCTCATATCGCCAAAGTTTAATTATTTTGTAAATAGAAATAAGCATTAAAGAAATTAATAACATAAATCCAATTAAACCATAAGACGCAAAGAAATAAGCAAATCCATTATGGATTGCGCTTTGTCTATCAGGTTGAAGCATTTTAGTATATGAATTAACATAATTTTTGCCCATACCAAAGAACAAATTATATCCTCTGACATTTTCAGCATAATTCATCCAAAGTGATGATCTAGATTCTGCGGCGCTTCCAGCCTTGCTAATTATGAATTTCATCAAAAACTCATAAGCTTTATTTAAAATAGGGACGCCAAAACCTTTTGTGGCAAAAAACAATGTTACAGTTAAAACAAAAAGCGAAACAATAGAAATTGTTATTATCATAGCTCGCTTCGACTTTTTAATTGAAAAATAAATGATACCAATCAAAACGCCCACAAAAACAAGACCAATAGCAAGCATTGCTGTTTTACATAAAGATAAGACGGCGAAAACTGCAAATATAACAGCACATATTCCTAATCCGATTTTTAATATAAGATTCTTCTTTGTGTTTTTTAATGCATAAATTGAAAATAATGCAGAACAAGTAGAAACAGTTAAAAATGCACCCCAGTCTTCTTTATTTCCAAATGTTGCGCCAATGTCATGATTATAACCGCCGTATGGATCATCAGGATGATTTATCAAATAAATATAATTGTCTTTTTCCTTAATTATTGAATAAGCGCATTCTAACAAACAAATTGCAACAATTGGAATTAGAATATAAAGTAATTTTTTCTTATCGTGGATTATTGAAGGAAGTATAAATACGATACAAAAAGCGAAAGCAAAATCAGCAATTGATGACAAATACATGACAATAGTCCTAGTAATTCCTGGGTTTAATTCAACAACATAAACGACTTTATATAAATCTGTATAAAAATATGTATATCGCAATGGTGAAATCAATATCGCAACTAAAGTCATTAATAACACACCGCAAAAAATAACTAACCAAGCCCACTTTATTTTTAATCTATACTTAATTATTAATACTATAGAATATAAACATACTAAACCACACATCACAGCTCTCAACACAACTGCTAATGTGCTAGAAGAAACTAATAATCTATAAAGAGGCTTAATTGGAACAGTGATATAGGAAAGTAGGCCAATAAAATAAAACGATCCTAAAATGACAAAGCCTAAAATGACCATCAATTTATCAGATAGTTTATTTTCAATAAAATCATCAATTTTAGCTATCATTACTTATTTTCCTTATAGAGTAGTAAAAAATTTATATCTCTTCTATTGCAAAGTTCGCCATTCTTGTTAATGAAAGGATGTGTCATTATTTCAATAGACTTGTTTTTAAATTTTCTATAATGTTTTATATGAATAAAATCATCACATGAGCCAAAGTATTTAGTTGAATCAAAGAATTTATTGTATTTCTTAAAAACTAAATATTTATAAAATCTATTAACTAATTTTGAATGTTGATTGATATTGGAAGGCCTTCTGAATTTTTTAAAACCGTTTTCTTTAAGAATAGGAATAATTGCTTTTGCAACTGGAAGATTATTGTGAATGTGGCCGTGACTATCAAATGATTCGCAATTGAAACCAAGCATTTTATACTTTGATATTTGGCCATTAATTTCATTAACCAAGATATCTTGAGTTGATTTGGATAGCTTAGTTAATCCTTTTCGTGTCATGAGTTCATCATGAGTAATACTTCCGGCATTATTCACTGAATAAGCATAAACTGATGTATCACCATATGTTGCATATCCCTCAGTAAAATTAATATGAAGACTACAAATATTTTTATCAATTTCTGAAAAATTCAAAGTATCTTTTTCATCCTTGTTTAGCATTACTGAAATATGTTGAATATATCCTTTTTTACATGCTTGTCTAATTCCTTCACTACTTTCATAGTTACGACCATAATCATCACCAGTTACAACAACATTAAGTTCATCAACATATAAATGTTTTTTCTTCTTTTCAATGAATTTTCTTACAATAGCTTGATAAATTCTTTCGCAATTTTGGTCATCATGCAGTGGGAAGAAATTATCAATTTTTTTCCTATAAATTGAACTAATTTTAAATTCAGCATTAAAAGATGTTAATACCGAGATTAATTCATTTTCATTTGTGACAATATCTCCAAAACCATCTCTTCTATGATCGAAATAACTACGTCCGTAGTGTTTTCCATAAAATTCGTCTTCATCAAATTGATATAACAGTTCAGGTTTTCTCATATATGCAAAATCAAACAATATTGATGAATAATCTGTTATTAATAATGAAGATTCCTTTAAGAGTTCTTGAACATCAAAGTGATCAAAATCAGCTACTTCAACGATATCATTATTTAATTTATTAAACAAATTAACATATTGTTGCATTGAGTAATGTGGATAGAAAACGATCTTTATATTTTCTTTCCTACAGTATTCAATAAGTTCTTTACTAGAAAGTAACGAAAACCAGTGAGTAAAATAATTGCTCTTTTTAAATTCTTCATCCTTTAATCCATATAAATAGCTGCGCCACGATGGCATAACTAAAATTTGCTTTTTTAAAGTAAACTCATTTAAACCATCAAATCTAGCAAATCCGGTATAAACAACATTTTTTTCAGGGTAATGACAATTGTTTAAAACATGGTCGTATTCAGGCTTGGCACCACAAATAAATAAATCACTACCGTTATGTTCAAAATAGTTAGATGGAAATTCATTATGAGTAATTCCGTGTTGCAAAAAAACATTAACACCTTTTTGCTTATGATGTTTAAACCATTCGCCAAGAAAGTTTCCTGGAGCGAATGCGGCTAAATGAGTAGTCATTCTAACTTCTGCAGCACAATATAAGAACCAGTGTTTAAGTGATTTATATTTGACAACCTTGCCATACTTTGAAATTTTCTGATAATCAGCTGATTTCTTATCAATTAAGTAATATTGGTTCACATAGCAATGTTCTGTATGCAAATATTTAAACATCCAGTATCCATTATCTCTAGCATCATCACCACGTTCACAAATTATCCAAACGCGTTTGTTTCCATAAATAAGATTTGCTAATGGATAAATAAGCCAATAAAAGCACAATTGACATACAAATACGAATCCATGCAATATCTTTTTCATAATTTATATTATGTCTTAAATATTAAAAAGAATAAAGAAAAAGAATGTTTAATAGATAAAAATAAATTTTTAAATATAAGTCAGAATTAGTTATGATATAATTGAAAAAAATGGAAAACAAAAAAATTGATATTGTTATTACGTGGGTTGATGGTTCAGACCCAGTTTGGCTTAGAGAAAAAGCCAAATATTCACCAGACTCTAAGCAAGTCGGTTCTTTTGAAGATAAAAGATTTAAAGATAACTCGCTTCTAAAATATTTATTCAGAAGTATAGAAGAAAATGCACCTTGGGTTAACAATATTTATTTCGTTACTTTTGGGCATTATCCAGAATGGTTAAATTTAGATTGCCCAAAATTAAAATTAGTTAAACATGCTGACTTTATTCCAAAGGAATACTTGCCAACCTTTAATTCAAATTCAATTATTTTAAATTTGCACAGAATACCTGGTCTTGAAGATCAATTTATTTACTTCAATGATGACTTCTTTATGCTCAATAAAACTGATTCAAAAACATTTTTCAAAAACGGAAAGCCTTGTTATATGGCTGTTGAAGATATTACTATTGCACCAAGTGATGATGTCTTCTGGTATATGATGCTTAACAATATTCGCGTTATTAACAAAAATTTTGATAAGAAAGCTTGTAAAAAGCACAATCACTGCAAATGGATTAATCTCAAATATGGTTTAAGAAACAATATTAAAAATATTTCTTTATCCAAATTCAATAAATTTGCTGGTTTCTATGATTCGCATTTGCCATCACCGTATCTTAAATCAACTTTTGAAGAGGTTTGGAACAAAAATTTTGATGTATTGAATAACACTTGTTTAAATAAATTTAGATCAAACAATGACATAACTGAATGGACCATGAAATATTGGTGCTATGCGCAAGGAAATTTCAATCCAATTAATACAGATAAACTTGGTGTATACACAAGTGAAAGTTCTAAAAATGCCGCAAAATTAATAAGCAATAAAAAATATAAACTATTGTGCATTAATGATGACGGCGGTAATTCATACATTGATGAAATAATCAATGCATTCGAAAAACGATATCCAAAAAAATCTGCATATGAAAAGAAATAACCTTAAAGGTTATTTTTTATTCCAAATAAATCGTTAATTAACTTATAATCAACTTTGTATGAATTGTTTTTAATAATTGAATCGAGTTTAGATAACTCATCCTTGCTACAAGCGACATAATCTGGATTGAGTTTTTTTAAGAATTTAATACCACTAATTTGGTCTGAACCATATGCAAAAAATGGTATTCCACTAATAAGGCCATCAGAAATTTTCGTAGAAAATGCATACTTGCAATCTTTGAGATAATATTCACTAAAACCTTCGACATGCAAAAGAAGATTTGATTTAGAATAAAATTCAATTAATTTTTCATAAGAGACGGAACCATGATAATGGATACAAGCATAATTCTTAAAAAGACCTAAAACTTCACTGCTTGCATTACCATAAATATCGATTACTACATTTTTGCAATCTTTTAAGTGTTCTGCAATATCAATGATTGATATCGCACGATCCAAGTAAAGATTACCGCCATAAGTAATAATAAAATGTTTATTACCTGGAATATTTTTTAGTTCGCCTAAAGTTGATTTAAAATAATCTATTTTACCGTTACTAATGTTAAATTCTTTTTCGTAAAGAGCTTTTAAATCTTCATTAGCATAAGAGTGCTCATCACAATTTTTATAAGCAAAATACGCCTGTTTTCTAAGGGATTTTCTTAAAAAATAATAGAAAAATGATTTTTTGCGATTAATATAATTGTATGTTTTTAGTGGATAATCTTCGCCAGTAAATATAGATAGTTTAACATTGCATTTTTCTTTAATTTTACTAGCAAAATAATAAACTGAAGGAACATTACATCCCCACAAAAAAACTGTATCAATCTTATTGGCTTTAACATACTCAATAAGCGCTTTTAAAATTGATCTATTCTTAAAAGCAAAAGCTCTAAGCCAATGATAAAAAGGAATCTTAGATTTGTTGTTAGATGATGTTTTTGCAATCTCACTTCTTTTTAATGATTTTTGAATTTCAAGGTGAGTTTTTGGCAATCCGAACAAAAGTTTTGTTTTTAAAGCATTTTTTGGTGAAACAAAAATGTAATTAGCATCAGCAAAATCTGTTATGCCAGTAAAATAAAAATTATGAACAGATTCGATTTTATACTCATTTAAAAAATAAGAATGAATTCTTCCATTACTTTCTGAACTGCTAATTGCAGTATTGGATAAAATTAATACATTTTTCATTCATATATATTTTATATATAAGTTAGCAAAAAACAAACATTAATTCTTTCTTATATATTTTTAATGATAATTTAAGAAAAAAGTAAGATAATAAATATATGAATCTTTTAAAAGAAAAATTCATTAAATTTATTGATGAATATTTAATTTATCTATTTATTGGTTTTGGTGTTCTTACTCTTTTACCGAATGTATCTGTATTCAGTGGAATTCAGGCAAACTCTACTGGAGGTATTGTTTATAGAGGTATCGTTTTTGGCTTAATCTTTATCTTATTTATTTTAGGATTGCTCTGTTACAAGAAATTGCCAAACAAAGCAATTATTCTTGGATGCACATTATATTTAGTTACGCAAGTTGTAACTATATTTGTCTCGCCACTTATAAAACAAGTAGATGTTCCAGCAATAAATTCAGTGATTGGAGTTGGCACAGTAATTGCAAATATAATGACGGTATTTATTGCCTACTTCCTTTTAACATCTTACAAATTTAATCAAGATAAGTTTAATATTGCCTGTTACTTCTTATTAGGAATTGGTGTTGCATTATGCTTATACACTTACATATTTCAATATAAAGAAATTGGATCTGTCCTCACTGATGAACATGGTTGGAATTATCAAGTAACATCAATCTTTACATCCAAAAATTATTATGGATTTATTTTGTTAATTATTTCAATATTCACGGTAATTCTCGCATTAAATACAAAAAAATACTGGCTTTATGCCTTTCCAGGATTCTTCTTATTTAACTCATTTTTATGCAGAGCTAAATATTCAATTCTCTTTATTTTTATCATTTTAATTGCAGTTCTAATTCATCATTTAATTCACGATTACAAGAATCATGAAAAAGCATGGAACATTGCTCTTGGAGTCAGCGCTGGTGTTATTGTTCTTTTATGTTTATTTACATTTGTTCCACTACTCAACTTTGGTCCATTCGCAAAGATTAATTACTTCATCAGAAACACAATACTAAATGATGGTGTTACAGTCATGAAGGACCGCTATTTCAAATCTTCCAACATCATTAAAGCAGTTGATTATCCTTTAGGGATTATGTTTGGTTGCGGAGAAAGAGTTGCGAATTATATTCTTGCTCCTAATGCAGAAATTAGAGGCGATGATTTATATGTAGACACATATGGATATGGCGGACTAGTTAAAGTTATATTATATTTAGCGTTCGTTGCTTATGTCCTTTATAAAGTAATTAAAATGAAAGGAGAACATAAGGCGTTCTCCATTCTATTCGTGGTTATTATTATTTTAAGTGGTATGTTCTCAGAGAATTCTATTGTTGGTGTTGGTTTAACATTCTTATTTGCAGCACCATTTATTTATACATCACCATTTCAAAAACAAAACTAAATTATATCCTTAGATAACTTGCTACCTTCTTTAAGAAGAGTAACAAGTTTTCTTAATGAAAACTTATTATTTCTCCAATGTTTTAGTTTTAATGCATAACGATACTTCAATAGCCAAAATAAATACGGATGGACTATTTTATCAATACAGCCTTTTGAAATAACAAAATCTTCAGTTACACCTTTGAAATAAACTGAATTATCTACATCATCTTGAATTACAAATAAAACATCACTAGATCTAATAAATTCAGCTTTTGAGTCTACAATTGATTTGATAAATAAGCTATCTTCGCCAATTTGAATCTTATTTGGAAATCCAACTTTAGTGTTGTAGCTTAGATTATATTTTTTAATTGCTTCTTTTTTAAAAACTAAACCGGGTCCGCCAGCATAACTCACATCTTTAAATCTGATAACTTTCTTTGTCTTTTTATTATGTATGAGTCTATTATTTTCATGAGTTACAATTCCATTAAATAAAATGAATTCTGCATCAGGATATTTTTTAAAAGCATTATTAATGAGTTCTTCATAGTTATCGACAAGAGGACAATCGTCATCAATACAAATACAAATATCACCTTCGCAATAATTTAAGAGATTATTTCTATTATTAGAAACTCCAATATTATTAATGCTTAAAATTTTAGTACTAGATTGTACGAATTCGGAAATCTCTGAAACCTGGTTTGTAATTAAACAGTTGCCAGCTATTTTAAGTTTTTTTGTTAAATCTAAGCACTCATCAATAGTTTTGTGATGAGTTGGAACTAGAACTTGGTATTTCATTATTTTATTTGCGTAATTCCGCCATTCTCAACTTTATAAATACAATCACACGAATCAATTGTATTTAGTCTGTGGGTAATAATAATTAGTGTATGATCGGTTGAATATTTAGAAACATGTTCTAAAATGCTTTTTTCGGTCTCGTAATCTAAAGCTGATGTGGCCTCATCAAAGACGATAATATTTGTGTCTCTATAGAATGCTCTAGCAATTCCGATTCTTTGTCTTTGACCACCAGACATACGAATGCCACGCTCTCCGATAACAGTGTCTAGACCATTAGGCAAATTCTCGACATATTCTTTTAATTGAGCCTTATCAAGTGCATCCCAAATTTTATCATCATCAATTTTCTTTTCGTCAATACCAAAGGCAACGTTATTACGAATTGTGCTATCACTTAAATAAATATTTTGAGGAATATAAGAAATATTTTTTCTCCAGCCCCTCATATTATTCTTAATGTCGACACCATCACAGCAAATTCTTCCTTCCCTACAAGGTAATAAACCGAGGATTAAATCAATTGTGGTAGTTTTTCCAGAGCCAGAAATGCCGCTAAAAGCTACAGATGTATTTTTCTTAATTTTTAAATTTACATTATTTAACACTAATCTATCAGGAATAGAAGAGTAATAAAAATTCACACCTTCAAGTGAAATCTCATCATTGAAAGGCAAAATATCAACATTTTTCTCGTTTGATTCAATGTATTCTACATTCTCTGTTGTCTTTATATCATTGTATAAACTTTCAACAGACACTTGATAATATTGCAAACTATTAATGGTTGTATTAATGGTTGTAATTGCAGGAAGTAATTTAATTACTGCATAAGCAAATACAGAAAAAGTAACCACAATTTCTTCTGTCTTTGTACCACTAATCATAACAACAAACAAGGCTAAGCAAATGCCGACCATCCCTATCAATTCAAGTGTGCTTCCCGGAACCGTGTTCATAACAACTCGTTTTAAATCAAAGCTATTTATTTTTCCTCTGTTTGTATCATATACATTAGTAAAGTACGATTCTGTATTAGATATTTTACTCTCCTTAATACCATTAAAGGCTTGAGATAGATATTTATAGTTATCAGAATTTAAATGTTGAAGCTCTTTTGCGTATCTTCTAGATCTTGGCTTAACAATTTTTAATACAAAAATAGAAAAAATAAGTAGTAACCCAGAAAGGATAAGAGTGACTTTCCAATCACTGACAATAAGGAATATAAATATTGTAACTGCAGATGTAATCTTAACCAAGAAGTCAAGCAATGCTGTTATTGCAGAAGTAAAATTATTAACGTCATATGTAGATTTTCTGATCAAGGTTGATGAATTATTATCTAAATGAAATTCGTATGGAAAAAGTAAATATGTTGTCATTAATTTCTTCGTCAATTTTCTTGAATACGACATTGTAAATCTGTGCATAACATATGCTCTAAAAATTGAATAGCCACATTTAATTAGAAAAAGAAATGAAAGACATCCTAAAGTGATATAGCACAAAATGTTTACATCTGTGACATTAAAAATATTACTAAGAATATTTAAGAATTTATTGGTTTCAATTACAGAACTGCCTTTTTCAAGCAATTCAACAATTGGCAGAATAGCTGATATTCCAACCAGATCTAAAAAAGCAGAACCTAAAATAACCAAAAAAATAAAAAACAAAATTTTTTTGTCTCTTTTTGATAACAAGTACGAAATCTTTTTTAACATAGATGCATATTATAATATATATTTGCTTTTTATCAAATATAAATAGGAATATAAATTATTACGAAACAACTAAATAATATTTCTAGTTAGTCTCGCCTTTTTCAGTTTTTTGTTCGATTCTATTCTGTATAAAAACAAAACACTTTCTAAAAAGAAATGCTATTAAAATTGCTGCTAAAATGGCTAGCACATTAATTACATTAATGTTTGATACAAATTTATTAAAAATGATAATGAATCTTTCATGAAACAAATATATTTCTAAGGTAAATAACGAAAGTGGAGATAATATTTTATTAAAGATTTTTATTTGGCCTAATAACGATAATAGTATCAACAAAAACAAACTCAAAAAAGAAATTATATATCTTTGAAAAATGCCAAAAACACTTCCCAATATTCCTTCAATAGCAAGATATGCTGCAATTAATAAAATTGATAAAGTAATTAAAATTACTTTATTGCATTTAACTTCTCTTTTTTCGAAAACAAATTTTCCTAAATATGACCCAACTATAAAAATTGGAATATGCCTAAAAAAGATTTCGGTATTATTAAAGAAATTAGAAGCAAAATTTGATAGCAATAAATTAAGACAAATATTTAATAAAATCAAAATAATAGGAACAATAAGATTCCATTTAAATTTTTTAAAAAGTTTGTTAACAAAAGGATAGATAATGTAGCAAAATAAGATTAATGTTATAAACCATATTGATCTGTCGCCATCTACAAATAACGAAATGCCAAGAAAATCTAAGAAGAACTTCGACACATTTCTGTTATTTATTACATCATGATATAAAAACCACGGAATAGTCACTAATAGTGTAGGAATGACAACTCTTAAAACTCTTTTCAAATAGAAATGCAAAATATTTGAATCTTTTTCAAAAGAAAAGTACAAAGAAATTCCTGAAACAACAAGAAATAAATCTACTCCTATATTACAGAAATTTTTTAATAAAATAATTGGTTTAAAAGCAATTTCGTTTGGAATAGAAAAAGTGCTATGAAAAAACATTATCATTAAGATAGCAAAACCATATATAAAGCCTCGATTTTTGCTAACCAAAAACGAATTGAATTTTTGCATATTAAAAGTATAAACAAATAAATGAAAATATTCAATTTATTCACAGGTTTTATTCACAGGTTTTATTTATTTATAAAAACTAATTTTCTTTATATATTTTTTTATAAAATTTATTAACTAATGAATTAATTCCATTGTCAGTTTTATTGGCTAGCCAATTAGTAAATCTATGGGCAGTAAATTTATAAATTACACTAATAATAGCAGCTCCAATAAACATACATAACGCTATTCCAAGAATCCATACTACAGCTAAATTGGAACCAAATGTATCTAAACACCATTGTTCAACATTAGGCCTGACATAACTCCTTAATAAGACATTTTCGTGTATGCAATAGATGAATAGGGAACAAGAAGAAACACAATTTATAAGTTTAGATTTAAAGTTCATATTTCTAAAAAGATTGAAAGCCGCAAAGGAAGGAATTGCAATTAAAGGTGAAACTGTATACATCAAAAATGGGCGTTTAGCTAAGAAAGAGAACTTAGTTGCCAATACAAACACGCCTGCTGCAACAATGAAAAATGTTATAAAACCAACGAGGCAAATTATTAAATTAACTTTTTTATTATTACATAAATCAATGTGATACTTTTTAAAATAACCAATAATTAAGTAAATAACAAAAGCATATATTAAATTACATATTTGAGGCAAATCAATCACTAGAGAAATCCCAACAAATAAAATAAATAAAACTATTACGAGTCCAAAATATGTTCTTTTGCTCATTTTCTCAATACCTGCATTTAGCAAAGGGTGAAATGCATATAACATTACATAAAAAGGAACAAACCAAACTCTACTAAATAAATCTGGCACAAATTGTTGGACAATCTCTTTTGCACTAATGTTATAACCAGCAATAAGCATACAGACTAAAATCACTATTGAAATAAGCATTGAGTCAAAAAGTAAATTTAAAATTTTGTTTGTTTTAGCTTTCTTACTATCAAGCAAAAACCAACAAGAACAAACAACAAATATGGTATTTCCAATCATGCCACTGTATCTTAAAAGTTTTAAGGCAATGATTGTCCCGTCTAATGATGGAACTAATGGAAATAATGATCCGCTAGTTTGAACAGCGTGAGAAATGCAAATCAAAGTGATTGCTAAAATTTTTAATAATTCAATACCAGATAAACGTGTTTGTTTTTGAGTTTCCATAAAGATACCTCTAAATACTTTGATTATCTTATAATAATTAACCCCCCCCCGCAAGACTTTTTGGTCTTAGCGGCTCTCTTTTGCTATTGAAGTTCACTATTGCATACGCTCACTTATTAAATAACAAAAGATAAGAAATAGCACATCTATAAAACTGTGAAAATGTACTTATTATAAATATAAAAGTTGTTCTGATTACTTTTCTTGTTATACGAGAACTTGCTTATGCTTCTCTATCAAGAAAAGAAAATGTGAAGCCATATTATTTTATAGACTTCACATATATGACATATTTTTAAAATAGTCACTTAATACTTAAATTGCTTTAATATCTATCTATCTCTTTTTAATAATAGGTAAGCAATCTTCTTTAGCATAGAACAATATTATATTAAAATATATATTTGTTTGTAATTAATATTCAAAATGTCAAATTTAAACCTTTACCTCTTTGTTTTTAAAGTGATATTATGAATTAAATAAATCACTGGATTTAATAAATAATTTAAGTGTTTCTTAGAGGCAATAAAGATGGAAAATATAATATTTCAAAATGAAGAACAAAATGTTGAAAAATTTTTGACTGTTAAATATATTGACTTTTTAAATTATTTTCTAAAATTTGAAAAAGTTTATGATTTGGTAAAAAATGATTTTATAGATGATAATAGAGACAAAATCATTGAGACCTATCCACACGAATCAGTATCAACATTGAATAAATATACAAACAAAAAAGGAAAAGAGGCAAAAGGATATAAATCTGTTTTATATTACCTGAGATCTAATAAAAATTTACTTTCAAAGCTGTTATATTTTTTAAAAAATAAGAAAATTAGTAACAATGAAATTTATTTAATTTTAATTAAATTTAGGCAAAATCTCATAAAAACGCTAGCAAGTATCTATAATCTATTGTGCGAATTTGTTGAATCTGGACCTGAATTTAATAAAAATAAATTTCTTATTTTAGAAGCTTGCCCTACAGATATGAGAGCTTTAAAAACAAGAGACGAAGCAATTAATTTAAAATGTATTATTAAAAATCACACACCATATTTGCCAATAGTTAGAATTGGCACAAGTAGAAATGAGTTTTATAGAGTAATTAAATTTAGAAAAATTGAATATATTCATTTTTGCGGACATGGTTCAAATAGTGATATCAAATTAATGGGATATAATGGCGGAAAAGAAAGCCTCTCGAATGATGAATTTGTTAATGAAATAGTTAAAAATCAACATAATATAATTAATTTAATATTTCTTAATTGTTGTTGTTCAAAAAATCTTGCTGTTCAATGCAAAAAGAATATAAAAAATTTGAACTTTTCTATCGGAACAAATGATAGTATTGATGATGAATTAGCTAGAGAATACTCGCGTGAATTTTACACAAACCATTTAATAAAACTGAAAAATATTGAGGAAAGTTATAATGAGACTGAAGATTCATGGGAAAATTCAACATCAGAGAAGTTTGATCATGCAGATTCAGTAGAATTATTTAAGTAAGAATATATGGATACAAAAGAAATAAAGTATGAGAAGAGAATGGTCCTATACTTGGACATTTTAGGATTTAAAAATGCTGTCAATCAAAGCGTAAACGACAGTAAGCTCTTATTAAAAATACATAAAGCATTAAAAAACATTTATTCAGATAGAATTAAAAATTATTCTGGCCCACTAAAAGGAGTGGATTATGGAACACAAGTTTCAGTATTTTCAGACAACATTGTATTATCAGAACCATATGGATCAGAGGGTTCGTGGTTCAGTTTTTTATATGCAATTTATTGGCTAATAAATGAAATTCTATGGGATGGCTTTTTAGTGAGAGGTGCAATCTCAATTGGAGAACTATATCATGACGAGCAAATAGTTTTCGGTCCAGCGCTGAATGAAGCATATGAAAACGAAAACAACATTGCTAATTATCCAAGAGTTATATTTACAAAAGAAACTTTAAATGAAGGCTTAAAAACTGCGATGCATAAAGACATGAATGAGGAACGCAAAGTTCTTAGCAATATTTTAGAAGTAGATGAAGATGGATTAATTTATATAAATAATATCACTAAAAAACATGAATTTGATTATCAAGAAGACTACATAGAATTACTATTTAAAGTAAAACGAATGATTGAAATCGGCTTAAAAAGTGATAATTTAAAAGTAGTTTCTAAATACGAATGGCTTAAAAGTAAATATAATAATTTATACAACGAGAACATGGATAGTAGATGCCCAGGTAAAATACCGGATTAAAAATTATTTGTTATTATTTTCCATTAACTTTTCTAACTTTAAATATTCATTATATAGTAGCGATAAGAAAGAATTAAAATTGTCACTTGTCTGTCCTGTTTTTATGTTGCTATAATGCAAGTCTGACAATTTCTCTTTTTCTCCATATTCTTTTAACGTAGGAATTATATCGTTTTTATGAATAAAAAAAGATTCTAAACAAACCACATCACAAATCAATAAATGCTTTAACAAAAAAGCAACTTCATCTTCAGTTATTGTTTGCTTATCATACTTGCCTATAGAATTAATTATCGTTTTGGTAGAAAAGAATATAGGATATAATGTGACCAATATCAAATATTCGTTTTCAAACACTCTTTCATTAAATGGTTTGTATAGTCCTGCCTTATAATTTCTGTAACTTTTTAATAATTGATATGCGTCTTCTGCCAATTTTTCTTTTTCGTTTTCTATTGATTCCAAATCATTAATAAAAGTTTTTGAGCGAGGTGTATTAATTTTACATTCTATAAATACAATTGTGCTATCTTTACAAAAAACAACATCTTCTGGTTTTACAAAATTTTTCTTTACTCTATATTCTTTTTCATTTTTGCCCCACTTAATTTCATTTGAACTATATTGTTTAGTATCAATAATTAGTTTATAAATATAAGCTTCAAATGCTTCTGATCCATCAGTATTTTTTAAATCTTTATTTTGATAGAAAAATTTCTTTATCATTCCGTCAGTACAAGCATAAGTTACACAATGAGGTGCAATCAAATAGTAATTTTTGTCTCCAGCAATAAAAGGAGTTAATGAAAATTCTTTAAAACAAGAGGAAAATGATGCGAGCGATTGTGAATCAAAAACTGTGTTTTGAATATTTATAAGTTCCTCCTTTTTTCTAGAAAGAACGGCTAAACACTTATGCTTAATTTTTGATATTAAATTAATGCACTTAATATAAAATTTGTATTCTTCAAGAAATTCGCTTTTTTCACCAACAGATCTTAAAAAGGTAAATAATGAACCAATAAAAGCAAAATCAAGGTATTCGGTACCACAAAATTTCAAAAACTCATCATGAAGTCTTTTGCTATAGTTGATGATTTGATAACTTCTAAAACAGGCAATGCGCAAATCTGTTTGATAGAAATATTGTTGATTAAAAATACTATAAATTGCTGAATCATAGTTACCAGACGACAAAAGTTCATTAAAATTTGGCGGAAGAACATTAGAAAAAGATTTAAAAATAAAATTAATATCACTTTGCCATTCATCACTAAAAATAGTTCTTCTAATCCTGGATTTGTGGTCGCCGGAATATAGGATTAATAGAATTAAAGTTTCAACTGTCCAAGGTTGTTTATAATACGGTTGAATTTTCTTCGTCTCATTAGTTTTTTGAATATAATTAATTGATAAATACGAAAGATAACTACATGTATAAAGCTTATTGTGTGCATCGTATCTGGACAATTTTTTAAAAATTTCATTTAAGATATACTTGTCAGTGGTATTTTCCATAAAACAAGTATACACCTCAAATAAATACTTGAATATCCTACTTTCGGCTTTTCTTGCTATACGAGAACTTGCTTACGCTTCTCTATCAAGAAAAGAGTTGTCGTATGAAAAAGGTTTGAAGAATTATTCTTTTCTCCAAACCATTTTATTTACTACTCCAACATAGGATTGGATTAGT
>JAKSUF010000010.1 GCA_024409145.1 archaeon
TTATAGTTATCTAAAATATAATCTTTAATATATTTAATAGTATCCTTTATATCATCATTACTTGGTATATTACCTGTACCTATACTCCATATAGGTTCATACGCAATAATAATATTCTCAATACCATTTAGATCAGTTAAAGCATCATCTAATTCTTTCTTTAAGAAATCATTAGTTTCATTAGATTGTCTAACTTCCAAATTTTCACCAATGCACAAGATTGGTGTAATTCCATTATCTAATAACTGTTTTAACTTTCTCTTTACATAAATATCATCATTATAATATTGTCTTCTCTCTGAATGACCAACTATAGCATATTTAACACCTATAGATTTAGCCATAGAAGCGCTAATATCACCCGTATAAGCACCTTTATCCTCAAAACCAATATTTTGTATTCCAACATTAAAACCTTTGTTAATGAAGTCTTTTAGGTATAAAGATGAAGGACATAAAACTATATTAGAACCATTAAAATCAAAATTATCTATATAATCTATAATTTCATCATTTAAAAGATTCATTTTAAAATTTCCAACTAATAATTTCATAAAACTCCTATTCAGATATAGAACTAATTCCAGGTAAAACTTTACCCTCTAATAACTCAAGTGAAGCTCCTCCACCTGTAGATATATGTGTAACATTATCTTTATATCCTAAGTTAATTACAGCTGAAGCAGAATCTCCACCACCAACTATAACAGTTTGATCTTTAGTAAATGTCTTACAAATCTCTTCCGTACCAGTTTTATACAAAGGATTTTCAAACATACCTAAAGGTCCATTCCATATAATAGTTTTACTATTTCTAATTACATCTTTAAATTCTTCAACAGTTTTTGGACCAATATCTAACGCAATATCATCATCATCCATAACATCTTTTACATAACATTCAGAAGATTCAATATTTTTTGCACATTTATGGTCCTTCGGAATTATTATTCTATCACTTTTTTTCAATAAATCAATACAATAATCGATTTTATCGTCCTCAACTAGACTTTTTCCTATATTTTCACCCTTAGATTTCAAAAAAGTATAAGCCATTCCACCACCAATTAATAAATTGTCGGCTTTATCAATAAGATTTTCAATAACTCCAATCTTATCACTAACTTTTGATCCACCTAATATAACAGTAAATGGTCTTTCAGGATTTTCTAGAACTGGCATAATATTATCTAATTCTTTTTCAACTAAGAAACCAATACCACTAGGTAAATGAGATGCTATACCCACATTACTAGCATGAGCTCTATGTGAAGTACCAAAAGCATCATTTATATATAAATCACCTAAACTAGCCCAATAAGCTCCAAGTTCAGGATCATTCTTACTTTCTTTTTCACCATCAAGATCTTCATATCTTGTATTTTGTAATAATACTAAATCATTATCATTTAAAGCATTTTCAACTTCTTCACCACGAGTAGCATTTATAAAAGTAACTTTCCTTCCTAATAGTTCCTCTAATCTCTTTGCCACAGGAGATAAATCGTTTTTAGCTAAATCACTTTCTTCTTTAACTCTACCTAAATGCGAAAGTAATAAAACTTTTGCTCCCTTTTCTAAAGCATAATTAATAGTCTTTAATGATTTTTTAATTCTGTTGTCATCTGTAATAACACCATCCTTAATAGGTACATTAAAGTCTACCCTAATTATAACCTTCTTTCCCCCTAAATCATAATCATATATCTTCTTCATAGTATCACCTATTTTCATTATAACATTATATTTTTGATATATTCGTTTCTTAACATTAAATATACATTACTTTACACATTAAATGTAAAGAACAATGTAAATCTATGTAAACAAAAAAGAAGAGTTTCCTCTTCTTTTATTACATTACTGTTTTTTCTAATGCATCAATAGGTTCATCTTCAGCGAATTGGTTAGCTAAATCATAATCAACTTTTTGATATGCTTTAATACCAGTTCCAGCAGGAATTAACTTACCAACGATAACGTTTTCTTTTAATCCTTGTAGCTTATCTACTTTTCCACGGATAGCAGCATCAGTTAAGATACGTGTTGTTTCTTGGAATGAAGCAGCAGATAAGAATGAATCTGTAGCTAATGAAGCTTTAGTAATACCAAATAATACTGGTCTACCTGTAGCAGGTTTCTTACCATTTAAGATAGCATCTTTATTACCATCAGAGAATTCATGGTAGTTAATTAATGATCCAGGTAATAATTCTGTATCACCAGCATCAATAACTTTAATCTTATCAATCATTCTTCCAGCAATAATTTCAACGTGTTTATCAGAAATTTCAACACCTTGGCTACGATAAGCATTTTGTACTTCTTTCAATACATATTCTTGAGTAGTTAATGGGTCAGTAACAGTTAATAATTCCTTAGGACTAATAGCACCTTCAGTTAACTTATCACCTGGATTAACTTTATCACCCTTTTGAACACGTAATTTAGCTTGATATTTAGTAGTATGAACTTTAGTTTCTACATCGTTCTTAATACTAATATGGAATTTACCTTTATCTTCAACAATGTCAACAACTTCACCTGAGATTTCAGCAATAGTAGCTTGTCCTTTTGGTTTACGAGCTTCGAATAATTCTTGTACACGAGGAAGACCTTGTGTAATATCTTCTTCACCGGCAACACCACCAGTATGGAATGTTCTCATTGTTAATTGTGTTCCTGGTTCACCAATTGATTGAGCAGCCATAACACCGATTGCTTCTCCAACTTCAACAATATTACCAGTAGCTAAGTTACGTCCATAACATTTGCAGCATACACCATTATGTGTATTACATGTTAATGTAGAACGAATTTCAACTTCTTCAATTCCAGCATCAACAATCTTTTCAGCTATTGAATCTGTAATTAATTCATTTCTTTCTACTAATACTTTTCCTGTTTTTGGACTAACAATCTTTTGATTAGAAAATCTTCCAACAATACGATCATATAATTTTTCAATTACAGAACCGTTTTTATCATTTATAAATGCATGTACTTTAACACCTAAGTCAGTACCGCAATCATCTTCTTTAACAATAATATCTTGAGATACATCTACTAAACGTCTTGTTAAGTAACCTGAATCGGCTGTCTTTAAGGCAGTATCAGCTAAACCTTTACGAGTACCGTGAGTAGATAAGAAGAATTCAGAAACTGATAATCCTTCAACGAAGTTAGATGTTACTGGGATTTCTACTGGTTCACCATTTGGTTTAGCCATCAATCCACGCATACCAGCTAATTGTGTGAAGTTAGAAATATTACCACGAGCTTTAGAGTTCATCATCATGAAGATTGGGTTAGTTAAGTTTGTCTTAGCATATTCTTCAAGTTCTTTTTGAACTTCGTTCTTAGCATTATTCCATGTTTCAATTACTTTCTTGTATCTTTCTTCATCAGTAATTAAACCTCTATGATATTGTTTATTGATAGTATCAACAACTTTTTGACTATTTTCAATAATTCCAGCTTTATTTTTACTTGTAACAACATCAGCAGCAGATACTGTTAAACCAGCGATTGTAGAATATTTGAATCCTAAATCTTTTAATCTATCTAGCATCATACTTGTTTCAGTTGTTTTATAACGCTTGAATGTTTGAGCAATAATCATTTCTAATGTTCCTTTAGCAAATGGTTTAACAATTTCCATTTCTTTAATAGCTTCAGGAATATTTGTTCCTCTTTCAAGGAAATATTTATTTGGAGTCATAGTTGTAATATTAGCTTCTGATGGTTCATTTAAATATGGGAATGAATCTGGTAAGATTTCATTGAATATTAATTTACCAGCAGTAGTTACTAAATATTTATCCTTTTGATCTTCAATAAATAATTTATGTTTGAATGAATTTACAGGTAAAGCAATCTTTGTATGAAGTGTGATTTCTCTTCTTTCATAAGCCATAATTGCTTCGTTAGAGTTTTTGAATACTCTACCTTCACCTGGTTCACCTAATTTTTCCATAGTAATGTAGTAGTTACCTAATACCATATCTTGTGATGGAGTAACGATTGGGCTTCCATCCTTTGGATGTAGGATATTATTAGCACCTAACATTAATAATCTAGCTTCAGCAATAGCATCTTCTGATAATGGAACGTGAACAGCCATTTGGTCACCATCGAAGTCGGCATTGAATGCTGTACATACTAATGGGTGAAGTCTAATAGCTTTACCACCAATTAACTTAGGTTCAAATGCTTGAATACCTAATCTATGTAGTGTAGGAGCACGGTTTAATAATACTGGATGTTCTTTAATAACATCTTCAACAATATCCCAAACTTGTGGATCCTTATTTTCAATCATTCTCTTAGCAGCTTTAATATTGCTACAAATAGGTTCTTTTCCATCTTTACGTTTAGTAGTTAAATCATGAATAACATGTGGTTTGAATAACTCTAAAGCCATATCTTTTGGAATACCGCATTGGTACATTTTTAAATCTGGTCCAACAACGATAACTGAACGTCCTGAATAGTCAACACGTTTTCCTAATAAGTTTTGACGGAAACGACCTTGTTTACCTTTTAACATACTAGATAAAGATTTTAAAGCTCTTTGTCCAGCACCAGTTACTGCTCTTCCTCTACGTCCGTTATCAAATAAAGCATCAACAGCTTCTTGTAACATACGTTTTTCATTTTGAATAATGATTTGAGGAGCATTTAACTCAATTAATCTCTTTAAACGGTTATTACGGTTAATAACACGTCTGTATAAATCATTTAAGTCAGATGTAGCAAATCTACCACCATCTAATTGGATCATTGGTCTTAAATCTGGTGGAATAACTGGGATACAATCCATAATCATCCATTCAGGTTTATTATCAGATGTGTAGAATGCATTTAATACATCTAATCTCTTTAATAATCTATCACGTTTTTGTCCTTGAGCACCTTCAAGTTCTTCTTTAATTTCTTTAATGTCTTTTTCAAGATCTACATTTTTAAGTAATTCCTTGATTGCTTCAGCACCCATTCCTACTTTAAAATCATTACCATATTTTTCATAATATGTACGATAATCTTTTTCAGAAAGAGTTTGTTTATTTTCTAGAGGAGTATTTCCTTTGTCAATTACAACGTAACTAACAAAGTATAATACTTCTTCTAGATCTCTTGGAGACATATCTAGAACTAATCCCATTCTAGATGGAACACCTTTAAAGTACCAAATATGTGATACAGGTGAAGCTAATTCAATATGTCCCATTCTTTCACGTCTTACTTTAGATCTAGTAACTTCAACACCACATCTATCGCAAACTACGTTTTTATATCTTACTCTTTTATATTTACCACAAGCACATTCAAAGTCCTTAGTTGGTCCAAATATTTTTTCACAGAATAATCCATCTCTCTCAGGTCTTAGTGTTCTATAGTTAATTGTTTCTGAACGTTTAACTTCACCATAACTCCAAGAACGAATCTTTTCTGGAGATGCAATTCCTATTTTTAAAGCGTCAAACTTATTTACTTCTATCATTAGAAATTACCTCCTTCTTCAATATCAATATCTTCATCATCTAATTCATCAAGATCATTATCTTCAAATTCGTCTTCATCGTCTTCTTCCCAATCAGAATCTTCTTCATCTTCAGCAATTGGTGGAAGAGGTGTAGTTTCATCTAATCCTAAATTTAGATCTTCTTTATCTTCTTCTTCTTCAATTTGTTTTAAGTCGAATTCTTCTCCGTCGTCATTTTGGATCTTTAAGTCTAAGCCTAAAGCTTGTAATTCTTTCATTAATACTCTAAATGATTCAGGAACACCTGCTCTATTAACATCTTGACCCTTAATAATTGATTCATATACTTTTACACGACCAACAACATCATCTGATTTAACAGTTAAGATTTCTTGTAATACATGAGAAGCACCATAAGCATATAATGCCCAAACTTCCATTTCACCAAATCTTTGACCACCAAATTGAGCTTTTCCTCCTAGAGGTTGTTGTGTAACTAATGAATAAGGTCCAGTTGAACGAGCATGTAATTTATCATCAACCATGTGGTGTAATTTAATCATATACATAACACCAACTGATACTCTATTTTCGAATGGTTCACCAGTACGTCCATTATATAATACTGTCTTACCATCAGCTTCCATTCCTGCTTCTTTCATCATAGCAGCAATATCTTCAGATGAAGCACCATCAAATACTGGAGTAGCAACATGAACGCCTAATTTCTTAGCAGCCATACCTAAGTGTAATTCCAAAATTTGTCCTATGTTCATACGAGAAGGAACACCCATTGGATTTAACATGATATCAACTGGTCTACCATCAGGCATGTATGGCATATCTTCTTGAGGTAAAATCAATGAAATAACACCTTTGTTACCATGACGTCCTGACATCTTATCACCAACTTGAATCTTACGTTTTTGAACTATATAAATTCTAATAACCTTAGATACACCTGTAGGTAATTCATCATTGTCTTTTCTTGAATATATCTTAACATCGTGAACAATACCATCACCACCGTGTGGAACACGTAATGAAGTATCACGAACTTCTCTTGTTTTTTCTCCAAAGATAGCATGTAATAATTTTTCTTCTGAAGTTAATTCAGCCATACCTTTTGGTGTAACTTTACCAACTAAGATATCTCCTTCTTTAACTTCTGTACCGATCATTACAATACCATTTTCATCTAAGTTCTTACGAGCTTCTTCAGAAACATTTGGAATATCTCTTGTAATTTCTTCAGGTCCTAACTTAGTATCACGACATTGCATTTGATAATCTTCTAAGTGTAATGAAGTATATGCATCATCTTTAACTAAATTTTCATTTAAGATAACAGCATCCTCATAGTTATATCCATTAAATGTCATGAATGCAACAGTTAAGTTCTTACCTAATGCTAATTCACCTTTATCTGTAGATGGACCATCAGCAATAACTTGTCCACGTTTTACAGAATCACCAACTCTAACAATTGGTCTATGATGTTGGCAAGTACCAGCATTTGATAATTCGAAATTACATAAATTATATGTATCTTTTCCTCCAACATTTGCAATAACAATCTTACGTGCATCAACATAGTCAACAACACCATCAGATTTACTAGTTATTACAGCACCAGAGTCTTTAGCAGCAACACATTCAACACCAGTACCAATGAATGGAGCTTCAGCTCTTAATAATGGTACAGATTGACGTTGCATGTTAGCACCCATTGATGCACGAGTAGCATCATCATGTTCTAGGAATGGGATACAACTTGTTGTAACAGCAACAACTTGTTGTGGTGAAACATCAACATAATCAACTTGATTAGCTTTTGCAATAATATTTTCACCTTTATAACGACAATTTACTAATTCTGGAACGATAACATCTTTATCATCAGTTTCAATAGTAGCTTGTGAAATATAATAATCTTCTTCTTCATCAGCAGTTAAGTATTCAACATCATCTGTTAACTTACGATCAACTACTTTTCTATATGGAGTCATAACGAAACCATATTCATCAACTTTAGCATAAGAAGCTAAAGATGTAATTAAACCTATATTTTGACCTTCTGGTGACTCAATAGGACAAATTCTACCATAGTGAGATGCATTAACATCACGTACATCTACACCAGCTCTATCTCTAGATAATCCACCTGGACCTAAAGCTGATAAACGACGTTTATTAGTTAATTCTGCTAATGGGTTAGTTTGATCCATGAATTGTGATAATTGAGATGAACCAAAGAATTCTTTCATAGCAGCAGTAACTGGTCTAATATTAATTAATGTCTTAGGAGTAACTTCATCCATTTCTTGAGTAGTCATTCTTTCACGAATAACTCTTTCCATACGAGCAACACCAATTCTAAATTGATTTTGTAATAATTCACCAACTTGACGAATTCTTCTGTTACCTAAATGGTCAATTTCATCAATATTTCCAACACCATGTAATAAGTTTAGATAATAACTTACTGAAGCATAGAAATCAGAAATAGTTAATCTCTTAACATCTATATTATAATCATTACCAATAACTAGTAATTTTTCTTTCTTATTTTCTGGATTGTAAATCTTAACTGTTTGAACTTTTCCATAAATATCTAATTCTTCATTAATCTTTACATTCTCTAAATTATATCCTTCATTAAAGATTTTCTTTAAGTCTTCTAAAATTTCTTTAGTAACAACTGTATCTTTAGGATATTTTACTTCTTTATTAACTTTAATATCTTCAGCTAAAGTTTGTCCTAATAATCTATCACAAACATTTAACTTTCTATTAAATTTATAACGACCTACTTTAGCTAAATCATAACGGAATTCATCAAAGAATCTTGTAATTAATTGGTTCTTAGATGAATCTAGTGTACTAGGTTCTCCTGGTCTTAATTTTTCATAAATTTCAATTAAAGCTTCATCTGTATTTCTAGTAGAATCTTTAGCAATAGTATTTTCTAGATATACATCTTTACCAAATACTTCATAGATTTCTTCATCACTAGATAAACCAAATGCTCTTAATAATGTAGTTAATGTAACTTTTCTATTTCTATCAATTCTTACATATAATACATCTCTAGCATCTGTTTCGAATTCCAACCAAGTTCCACGAGTTGGAATAATTTGAGAAGTGATAACATTTCTTCCATTTTTATCTATTTCACGATTAAAATAGACACTTGGACTTCTTACCAACTGACTTACTATAACACGCTCAGCGCCATTAATAATAAATGTTCCACTTTCTGTCATTACTGGTAAGTCACCCATGAAAATTTCTTGTTCTTTAACTTCACCAGTTTCATGATTATATAGTCTTACATCGACCTTTAAAGGAGCAGAAAATGTTGATTCTCTATCTTTAGCTTCTTTAATAGAATAACGAGGTTCATCAAAATGATAATCTCCTACTTCTAAAGATAAAGTACCAGAAAAATTCTCTACTGGGAATAAATCATCGAATACTTCTTTAATTCCTGTATCAACGAACCATTGATAACTCTTTTTTTGAATTTCAAGCAAATCTTTCAATTCATAAGTCTTTCTAATTCTTGAGAAAGATCTTCTTTTGCGGTAATCACCACAATTAACAAGCTTATAAGCCATAAATTCACCCCAATACACAATAATAATTTTAACTATCGTTTTAATTTGTCTAAAACGTTGCCAATTTATATTATTAGCACAAATTTTTTATCAAGTCAATATTATTTCAAAGAAATAATGAAAAAACCTTTTTCCTTATCAATTAACTCAACTTTATAGTATTTTTCCATGTCTCTCATTAAAGATTTAGCACCTTGTTTTTCTCTTACAACGATTATCATTTCACCGTCTTCTTTAAGGTGATCTTTTGAGTTAATAAGTAACTCATATAATTTCTCTTTTCCAACTCTAATTGGTGGATTAGAAAAAATATAATCATACTTTTCATCTAACAATTCAAATCCATCAGAAACAAGTGCATTAACATTAAACTTATTTTCTTTTGAATTCATTTTAGTTAAATGAATAGCTCTCCTATTAACATCAACCATGGTAGTATCTACATTAAAAATTTTGCCAACTATTATACCAATCGGACCATATCCACATCCTAAATCTAGAATGTTTCCTTTAATATTTTTCTTAAGAATATTTTTAATTAATAAGTAAGTTCCAAAATCTAATTCAGCTTTACTAAATACACCATTATCTGTATTAAAAGAAAACATATATCCGTTAAAACCAACATTAAATTTAACAATCTTACTCTCTAAATTTTCATTTGTAAAATAATGTCCCATATTCCTCCAAAAAAAATAAAAGGAGTAACTACTTTGAAAACAAAATATAGTTACTCCTTTCATAATTTACTTATTCTATACTCAAACTATCTAAATTTCAAGTATTTTATTAAAATTCTATTAAATCCAATGTATTAACATCATAATTTAATGATTTAACTATTGAATCTATTTCATATTCTTCAAATACTCTTTCTAATTCAGCTCTAGTTCTAAAGAATATACCAATTTGATTAATAAATAAATCTCTCAAAGTATCTAATGTAATTCCTAATTCTAATAAGTATTCTACAATACTAATAACATTTCTTTTATTAAGAACAATATTATTAATTACATTAGTACAATTATTATTTACTATTTCATCAACTTCGTCTTTTTTTAAATTATATTGTAACAAGAATTCCATATTACTTTCCTCCTAAAGAATTAGCAAAAGCTTTTATTCTTTCATATTCTTCTTGAGTCATAATAGTGTTATAACATAATGCAAACAATAATGCCTTTTGTGCATCAACACCATTGCTAGATAATATATTATAAATTCTTACTACTTTATTTCTAGAAATATTTAGTTTTTCAACTGAATATCTATTACCCTTTTGATATTTATCTAATTTCTTAATTAAGAAATCTTCATCTTTATTATAAGAACGATTATTTCTAATTAACTTCTTATATTCTTCAACTTCTTCTGGTTTAATATCATCAAAGTTATTATCGAAGAATGATCTCTTATAATCATCAGGCATGTTGATTACATCAACTTTTAGATTACTAATTTCACCAGCAATTGATTTTTCTTTTGAACCAAAAATCTTTTTACCATTTTCAGAACAATATCTTAATCTCTTAATAGTTTCATCAGTAACACAATTTAATTTATTTGGATACATTTCAATAATATCCATACCATCAAATACTTTTCCAGTTCCACCCTTCATTGTATCTTTATAAACAGATTCAACAAAGTAATCTAATTTTTCTTCTAAGTATGGTAAGCATAATAAGTATTTAGCATTCTTATCAGTTATGTTGAAATTATAATCTTTACATAAATTAATATTTCCTAAAACCATATCATGGTTATAAATAAATACTTCTTTACTAAAATCAAATAAATTAATTAAATCTATCTTTAATTCTCTAAATGATGCAATATTTTCTTTAAAATCATTAAAGTTTCCATCTTTAGTAATAAAGATTGATGGTAATGAACCTACACAAGATATTAATATCTCTTGCATGTCTTCTTTATCTACAGATAAATCTTTTTCAACTATTTCTACAGCTTCTTTTAGATTATCTATATTATTATCTTTAATTAAAGCAAGAACTAATTCAGTATTCTTAACAAATGTATTTAATAAATCATTATCTTTTAAATAATCTAATACATTCTTACATGCATCTAAAGTTAATGAATTATAATCTTCATCATCTATTTCTTTAGTTTTAACATGATAATCACCTAACATCTTTTTAATTTCTTTTATTTCTTCTTCGTTGTTAGGAGTTTCTTCTTTAACTTCTTCTTTTGGTTCCTCTTTTGGTTCTTCCTTAGGTTCCTCTTTAGGTTCTTCTTTTACTTCTTCTTTATTCTCTTCTTTAGTTTCTTCTTTTTCAACTAAATCTTTGAAATCTTCATCAACTTTATTTTCTTCAGGTTTTTCCTCAGGAAGTTTAATATCTACTGGACTTGGAATATCAACAGTAGCAACTTCTTCTTCAGTGTCATCATGTGGAACACCTAATTCATAACTTGGAATTGCATCCAATGCCATATTAGCTTCTGGAATTACTATATTATCATTTCCATAAGGAATATCTTCTTCTTCAGTAGTTTCCTCTACAGGTTTTTCTTCCTCTTTTGGTTCTTCTTCAACTGGAGGATTATTTATAGCTTCCATATCTAAATTATTTATATCAACTTGATTTTCATCAATTTGAATTGGTTTAGATAAATCAAAGTCATCTTCTTCTTTTTCTTCTTCTTCATCTTCATTATCTAATTTATATAATTTCTTAATATCATATACTTCAGAATTATATTTTAACAGATAACAAACTAAATCATATTTCTTTTCTGCTTCACAGTTACTAAAATCAATTGCAGTTAATACATCTTCTATATTAGTAACATAATCATTATCATTTAATCTAGCAATTAAACGATTATAACTTTCTTTCCATTCATTCAATCTACTAATATCATCACATTCAAGATCATTCTTTGCCATTTCTATTCCTTCAGCAATAGCAAGATTTTCTGTTCTCTTATCATTAATAGCATTAACAAATTTAATTAATGTATCAGATTGAACATCAGTAAGTGATAAAGAAATACCATTATTAATACCACTAATTAAATATAATAAGCCTTCATAAGTACATCCTGGCTTAGTAAAGTTATCTTTAATAGCTTGTGGTAACTCAGATAAAATCTTTTCAAATCTTTCTTTATCTAATGTATCAAATTTAAAAATATTATATTCTTTTTCATTATCTTTGAAAATATTTAAAATATCTTCATAATATTTAATATTTTCACGTTCAACATCTAGGCTTTTAAACATTTTTTCTAAAGCTTCAATATTATCAATAATAAATTTTAATCTAACATTTAATATCTTAAGTAATTCTTCTTTCATAATTAAAAGCCTCCTTTCACTAATTCAACGACTCTCTTAATATCAGGATTATCTATATCCTTAGTTTCTATATATTCAATATCTTCAAACTCTTTAAAGTATTTATATAGAGTTCCATAATCCTTAGCATTATTTGCTTCTTTCATTAATCTTAATAGATAAATCTTTTTAACAAGTATGATATTTCTTACATTTATTTTTTCAAGAACTCTCTCTTCAACAAGATCATCTATTCTCATAGTTATATCTAACTTCTTACCAATCTTTTCATATATTGGTTCATAAGCAGGATTTAACAAGTTTTTATTTCTATCAATAGTATTTTGAATCTTTTCTAACTCATCATCTTTTTTCTTTTCACTCTTAATACCAGAGTTAGTTTTATAATATTCTAAGTTACTATTTAATAAATATAATACCAAGCCTGTTTTGTCTTCTAAGCTAATAGAATCAAACTTTCTTAAGAATTCAATAAATTCATCAACATCCTCTATTTGTTTCTTATATCTAAATATGTTGTAGTACTTTTTACATATAGTCTTATATTCATAAGTTCTTTCCATATCTACAACTTCTATTTTTAATTCATCAGCTCTTCTATTAAAATGATTAATAATGTTGTTAAAATAATTAAATGCATTTTGAAATTGAGGTAAGTTTTTAATAGAATCATTATTTGATTTAACTAAATATAAATTAGCTTTATATTCTTGTTCATTTGAAGCTACATGTTCTAGATTATTAATAATAAATTGTTGATTACTAAATTTCTCTATATTTGCAGGATCATTGTCTACACACGACAAAAAAGATAGTATGCTATTATTCTCATAGATTAAAGTATCTAATATATTTTTAGCGCTATCTATATCTTTTATTATTGGTTCTAAATAACTTAACATTTCGTCTACGTATTTCATTCTACCAACCCTTATTCTACAATAATGATACCATAAATAAATTTAAATAACAACAAAAAAAGACTAATTTTTTTAGTCTTTTTTCTTTCCATAGCTTTCAAATGCTTTAAATACTTCAACTGGTAATGCAAATACAATTGTATTAGATTTATCAGCAGAGATATCATTTAATGTTTCTAATGTTCTTAAATGAACAGCAGTTGGATTTAATGATAAAGTATCAGCAGCTTTCTTTAAATCCTCAGAAGCTTTAACTTCACCTTCTGCTTTAGTAATAACAGCAAGTTTTTCTCTTTCTGCTTCAGCAGCTCTAGCTAAAACACGTTTCATTTCATCAGGTAATGTTACATCCTTTAATTCAACGTTTTCAACTTTTAATCCCCAAGGATCTGTTTCTTTATCAAGAACTTCACAAATCTTATTAGAGATCATTTCTCTCTTTTGTAATAATTCATCAAGAGTTACTTCACCAACAGCATTACGCATAGTAGTTTGAGATAATTGTGATACAGCATATTGGAAGTTTTCAACTTCTAGAATTGCTTTAGATGCATCAAATATCTTATAGTAAACTACTGCATTAATTCTAATAGATACATTATCTTTAGTAATTGCATCTTGTTCAGGTACATCTACAACTTTAGTTCTTATATCAATTTTCTTACAACTTTGAATAATTGGGAAAACTAAATTAAGTCCTGGTTTCATCATACCTGAGAATTTACCTAAAGTAAATTTAACTCCTCTTTCATATTGATTTACTTGTTTAATTGAAATTAAAACAAGAAATAACACAATAATAATTATTGGTCCCATATTTTTCCTCCTAGTTTTATATTACCACAAAATGACCATTTTTTCAATTACCATTTTATAGGTTCATACCCATTTTTAATTAAAAAATTATTTGTTTTTGAAAAAGGTTTACTACCAAAAAATCCTCTATTTGCAGATAATGGACTAGGATGATTTGATTCTATAACATAATGTTTTTTATTAGTAATAAAAACTTTCTTACTTCTAGCATAATTTCCCCATAATATAAATACTATAGGTTCATCTCTTTCATTTAAAAGTTTTATAACATTATCTGTAAAAATCTCCCAACCAATATCTTTATGAGAAGCAGCTTTATCTTTTTCAACAGTTAAAATACTATTTAATAATAAAACTCCTTGTTTTCCCCAATCACTTAAATCATTATTGGTTCTATAAATACCTAAATCATCTTTTAATTCTTTAAATATATTATTTAATGATGGAGGTCTTTTAATACCTTCTCTAACAGAGAAAGATAATCCATGAGCTTCCCCATCTCCATGATAAGGATCTTGTCCTAATATAACTACTCTAACTTGATCATAATCAGTTAATCTAAAAGCATTAAATATATTAGGATATTCAGGATAAATAATTTTAGTAATATATTCTCTATTTACTCTACTAATTATTTTCTTAAAATAATCCTTTGAATATCTGAAGGTAATTTTCTTGAATAATAAC
>JAKSUF010000100.1 GCA_024409145.1 archaeon
ATTAGTTGTAGTTTTGTGAATTGTAGTGCTGTTGATGATGGTGGTGCTATTTATTCTCATAAGAATCGGTTGTGTGAGATTATTAGTTGTAGTTTTGTGAATTGTAGTGCTGTTGATGATGGTGGTGCTATTTATTCTCATAAGAATCGGTTGTGTGAGATTATTAGTTGTAGTTTTGTGAATTGTAGTGCTGTTGATGATGGTGGTGCTATTTATTGGAATGGTACTAAGGGTGTAGTTAATTATAATATTTTTGATAATAATCATAGATATGCTATTGCAGGTAGGTCTGTTGATTGTGATTTTAATTTTTTCGCTTTTGAGAATAATATTACTTCATTTCCTGATGGTTTAGTTAGTGGTTCTACTGTTAATAATTGGATTGTTTTGAATATTAGTAGGGATGATGCTAATTATTCTGTTGATTTTATTTGTAATGAGGTTTCTGCTTTAACTAAATCTATGTATGATTATACTGCAAAATTAAACATTAATGGTGATGTTAAAGAAATTACTATTAAAAATAATACTTTCAAGGATACTATTGTATTTGAAGATTATCTACTAACTAGTCCTAATTCTGGTAATGTTTTAGCAAAAACTAATTTTAGCAAGAAATCTACTGATTATAATATCACTACTTATGGTGTTTATGGTGAAAATGCTACTGTAACTGTTAAAGTAAATGAATCTGCTACTGGTACTATTAGTGTTAAAGTAGATTATGGACAAATATTTACGGGAGTAATTGAAGATGGTGTTGTAACTATTATTCTTAGTAATTTAAGTACTGGTGTTCATAATCTTTTTATTTCTTATTCTGGGGATGATAATTATTTACCATCTAATATTACTACTAATTTAACGGTTAATAAAAATGCTAATTATAATATGAGTATTTCTACTAATAATATTACTGTTGTTGAAGATGAAGTTATTAAAGTTAATCTTCCTATAGATACTAATGGACTTGTTATGATTAATTTAAATGGTGCTGATTATTTAGCTAAAGTTGAAAAAGGTATTGGTACATTAATTATTAAAGATTTGAAAATAAAAAATTACTCTGTCACTGCTTTTTATAGTGATGGTAATTATGAATTAAAAAATGTTACTTCTAACTTCGTTGTTAATGGATTAAATCCTAATTTGACTGTTGATTCAGTATCTGCTACTAAGGACAGTTCTGTTGATTTAATTGCTCATTTAGATTCAAATGCTACCGGTTTTGTTATTTTCTATATAAATGATACTAAAGTAGGTATTAGTGAAATTGAAAATGGTATTGCTAATTATACTTATATTCCTAATAATGTGGGTGATTTTAGCATTAAAGCTATTTATAAAGGAGATGATGTCTATTCCTCTTCTAATGCTTCTGCTAATTTAACTGTTAATCCTATTAATGTTAATTTAATTCCTTCTGCTTTGAGTACTACTTATGATAGTGCTAATTATTTCGAAGTTAAAGTTGTAGATTCTAGTAATAAATCTGTTAGTGGTCTTAAACTTGCATTAAAAGTTTACACAGGATCCAGTTATAAAACAGTTTATGTTACAACTAATGCTAATGGAATAGCTAAATACAGTGCATCTAAACTCAATATAGGAACTCACAAAGTAACTGTAACAGTATCTAATCATAATTATAATGCAAGTGTTAAATCAAGTTCAATTAAAGTAGCTAAAGCACCTACATTAGTAACTGCTAAAAAAGTTACCTATAAAAAAGGAGCAAAAAAATACTTCAAAATAACTATTAAAAACAAAGCAACAAAAAAAGTCGTAAAAAGTTTAACACTTAAAATAAAAGTTTACACAGGTAAAAAACACAAAACTTACAAAGTTAAAACCAATACTAAAGGAATAGCTAAATTAAACACAAAATCCTTTGCTAAAGGTACTCATAAAGTAATTATTGGTACTACTAGTAAGTATTATGCTGTAAGTAAATCAGGTAAACTTATTGTGATTAAATAAATTATTGAGGATTTTCTATCCTCAAAATTTCTTTTTTTTTAATTTTATATTTTCATAATTATAAATTCTAATTTGTCTGCCTAAATATTTTGGTTGATAAATTATTATTTATATCTTAATATAGTCTTATTTTTTTAAATTAATTTATCAAATTTTATATACTTGTTTTTATAAAAGTATATATTTAATTATTACTTGCATAATCAAGAAATAATTATTTGGTGTAATTATGATAAAAATGAAAAATAGTTTATTATTCATTTCATTGCTACTTATATTATGTATTAGCTTAGGTGCTGTAAGTGCAGCAGATATAAGTGTTAATGATATTGATAATGAGAATAATCCTCAAAATATGGAAATTAGTCAAGATGATTCAAGTCAAGAAGATGTTGATAATAGTCAAAGTATGGAAATTAGTCAAGATGATTCAAGTCAAAATGATGTTGAACTTACTAGTCTACAAGAAAATCCTGCTTCACTAAATGAATTAAGGTCTGAAATACTCGGGGCGACGCCTGGTACAACTATCAAATTAACTAAAGATTATAAAGCAGACAGTATGGATAAGTTTATATCTATTAATAATAATTTAACTATTGATGGTCAAGGACACACAATAGATGGATCTAATTTTACTAGAATATTTATAATTGATGAGGGTAATATAACTTTAAAAAACATTAATTTCATAAACACAAAATCTGATTCTAATGGTGGGGCTATTTTATGTACGGTGCTTGCTCAGTGTTCTGTTGTGCATTGTAGTTTTGTTAATTGTTCTGCAAAGAGTGGTGGTGCTATTTCCTTGATGTCTAATAGAAATGCTAATAGTTCTGTTGTGGATTGTATTTTTGTTAATTGTTCTGCAACTAATTATGGTGGTGCTATTAGCTGGGATAGTGCTGACGGTGTAATTAATTATAATATTTTTGATAATAATGTTGCAAGTACTGGTAGTTCTATTTATACTTTAACTCATATTGATTGTGATTTTAATTTTTTCGCTTTTGAGAATAATGTTACTTCATTTCCTAAGGGTTTAGTTAGTGGTTCTACTATTAATAATTGGGTCGTTTTGGACATTAGTGAATATGATGATAAATATTCAATTGATTTTGTTTGTAATAATGGGGATGTTTTAAATAAGTCTATGTATGATTATGCTGTAAATTTAAACATTAATAGTGATGTTAAAGAGATTCTTATTAGAAATAATGCTTTCAAAGATAATTTAATATTTGGGGATTATGTACTAACTAGTCCTAATTCAGGTAATGTTTTAGCAAAAACTAGGTTTATAACTGTTGATTATAATATCACTACTTATGGTGTTTATGGTGAAAATGCTACTGTAACTGTTAAAGTAAATGAATCTGCTACTGGTACTATTAGTGTTAAAGTAGATTATGGACAAATATTTACGGGAGTAATTGAAGATGGTGTTGTAACTATTATTCTTAGTAATTTAAGTACTGGTGTTCATAATCTTTTTATTTCTTATTCTGGGGATGATAATTATTTACCATCTAATATTACTACTAATTTAACGGTTAATAAAAATGCTAATTATAATATGAGTATTTCTACTAATAATATTACTGTTGTTGAAGATGAAGTTATTAAAGTTAATCTTCCTATAGATACTAATGGACTTGTTATGATTAATTTAAATGGTGCTGATTATTTAGCTAAAGTTGAAAAAGGTATTGGTACATTAATTATTAAAGATTTGAAAATAAAAAATTACTCTGTCACTGCTTTTTATAGTGATGGTAATTATGAATTAAAAAATGTTACTTCTAACTTCGTTGTTAATGGATTAAATCCTAATTTGACTGTTGATTCAGTATCTGCTACTAAGGACAGTTCTGTTGATTTAATTGCTCATTTAGATTCAAATGCTACCGGTTTTGTTATTTTCTATATAAATGATACTAAAGTAGGTATTAGTGAAATTGAAAATGGTATTGCTAATTATACTTATATTCCTAATAATGTGGGTGATTTTAGCATTAAAGCTATTTATAAAGGAGATGATGTCTATTCCTCTTCTAATGCTTCTGCTAATTTAACTGTTAATCCTATTAATGTTAATTTAATTCCTTCTGCTTTGAGTACTACTTATGATAGTGCTAATTATTTCGAAGTTAAAGTTGTAGATTCTAGTAATAAATCTGTTAGTGGTCTTAAACTTGCATTAAAAGTTTACACAGGATCCAGTTATAAAACAGTTTATGTTACAACTAATGCTAATGGAATAGCTAAATACAGTGCATCTAAACTCAATATAGGAACTCACAAAGTAACTGTAACAGTATCTAATCATAATTATAATGCAAGTGTTAAATCAAGTTCAATTAAAGTAGCTAAAGCACCTACATTAGTAACTGCTAAAAAAGTTACCTATAAAAAAGGAGCAAAAAAATACTTCAAAATAACTATTAAAAACAAAGCAACAAAAAAAGTCGTAAAAAGTTTAACACTTAAAATAAAAGTTTACACAGGTAAAAAACACAAAACTTACAAAGTTAAAACCAATACTAAAGGAATAGCTAAATTAAACACAAAATCCTTTGCTAAAGGTACTCATAAAGTAATTATTGGTACTACTAGTAAGTATTATGCTGTAAGTAAATCAGGTAAACTTATTGTGATTAAATAAATTATTGAGGATTTTCTATCCTCAAAATTTCTTTTTTTTAATTTTATATTTTCATAATTATAAATTCTAATTTTAACTATTTTTCTTATTCTTTTCTTTTTATTTTGGGTGTTATATCTTGTTTAAACAAGCAATTAGATTAAAATAAGAAGATTTATATGTATGTTTTTATACATTTTAATATGTACTTTGTAATAAAATTAGTCATTGAGGTGATAATGTGAAAACTAAATATTTTGGTATTTTATCAGTACTTATTGTATTGATGATGACTCTGTCTGTTGTTTCAGCAGCTGCTGTAAATGATAATTCTGTGGTTAAACATACTAGTGATAAGAAATTAAAGTCTATTATTCATTCTGATGTTCAACCTTTTGATCAGAAGTATATTGTTTCTTCTTTAAGAGATGCCCAATCTGCTAAAGGGTTAAAAGATCAAACATTAAAATTTAAATTAGTTAATAATAAAACTGGAAAATCTTATACCAAATATATTAAAACTAATAAAAATGGTGCTGCTTGGTTTAAGGTTTGTAATTTAAAACAGGGCACTTATAAAGTAGATATTTATTTCTCAGGAAATTCAAAATATTCTGGATATCATGAGGATGCAGGTTATTGTTATATTAAATCAAATTATAAAATTACTAAACTCACTAAAGGAGCAGTTAAAAACCATGGATATTTCTATGTAAAATTAACTACTAAATCTGGTAAAGTTTTAGCTAATAAAATCATTACTATGAAATCCAGTGTTTCAGGTAAAACTTATAAAATGAAAACTAACAGTAAAGGTGTTGCTAAAACAGATTTATGGGTAAAAAACAAACCTTTAGGCAAATACTATAAATATACTTTCAAATATGGAGGACCTAATCATAATTCTTGTTCTTCAACATTTAAAGTAAAAATTGTTAAATAAGTGTTTATAAAACTGATATTTAAACATTAAAAATGAGAAAATTTATTTTTCTCTATTTTTTTTTAA
>JAKSUF010000101.1 GCA_024409145.1 archaeon
ATATTTTAAATAATTTTTAAATTGTTGATAGTAAACAAAAAGAAGGATTATTTATTGAACTGATAAAATGAAAGTAGACACATAAAAAGAGATGTGATCTACTTTTTTGTTGTTATAATTTAAATAAGGAGTTGATATTATGGGAGCACCAAAAGGTAAAAAAAGAAAATATTGGACAGCAGAAGAAAAATTTAAAATTATTAAACCAATATTAGATTTTGAAATTAGTTCAAGTCAAGTAACAAAAAACACAGGTATAAGTAACGGAATGATATCTAATTGGATAAAAGCATATAAAGAAAATGGTTATGATGGATTAAAGCCCAAAAAGAAACCAGGTAATCCTTTGAGTTCATTAATGAACAAAAAAAATTTATCTGGAACTGAGAAATTAGAGTTAGAAATAATGAAATTAAGAATTGAGAACGAAAGATTAAAAAAAGGGTATCTAGTGAAAGGAGATGGTACAATTGTAGTATTCAAGAAATAAAACATAAAGAATTTGAGATTATTGAAAATTTAAGCAATGAATATTCAATTAAATCACTTTGTGATGTTATGAATGTCTCAAGAAGCGGTTATTATAAATGGTTAAAAACAAGAAACGAGTTAAATAATTATGAGTTAAATAGAAAAGATTTAGGAGAATTAATAATAAAAATACATAACAAAAAGAAAAGTTATGGATATAGAAGAATTAATGCAATTATAAGACGTGAAACTGGATGGGTTGTATCAAATAACTTGGTGCATAAAGTGTGTAAATTATTAAAAATAAGAAGTAAAGCAAAACATTATTCTGTATATAAAAAGCCAGGAGAAGAATCAATTAAATATCAAAATTTAATAAATGGCAATTGGAATACAAACAAACCATTAGAAAAAGTTGTTACTGATACAACAATGATATGGTTTAAAAAGCAAAGATATGATTGGACATATTATGTTGATGTATTTAATGATGAAATAATTGGTTCGAATGTTAAACCATTTCTACATTGTAGTAATCCAATTAATCATAAATTAGCTTTAGAAAGCATGTTAGAAAGCAAAATAAAAAGAGGATATGAATCCCAAGATACGATTATGCACAGCGATCAAGGAATCATATACTCATCAATTGCACTTTCTCAAGTACATAAAGATTATACCATAACTAGGTCTATGTCGAGAATAGCAACACCAACAGATAATCCAATTATTGAATCAAAAAACGGTTGGTTAAAGAAAGAAATGTACCTAGATTTTAATCAAGATGATTATGAAACAGTTGATGATTATATTAATGCTATTATATATGATCATAATAATTATAGACCAAGCTATGCATTACAATATAAAACCCCAGTTGAGTATAGAACTCAACTAGGGTTTAAATAAATTCTTTTTAACTGTCTACTTTTTATTGACTAGTTCAATTATTTATCCTTCTTATTATCAAAAATTATATTAGATTTTAAAACAAATATTATTGTTGCAATAAATAAAACTATATAAATTATTCTTCCAATAAAGATTGTTCTATTATCATTTAATGTATAAATAATTGATGCTATCGCAAATAATATATCTATACCATAAATAATTAATACTGTTTTTAATTGACTACATTTCATTTTTAATAATTGATGATGTAAATGTTCTTTATCTGGTTCAGAGATTGATTTATTATGCCATAGTCTTCTTAGTATAGCAAAGAAAGTATCTATTATTGGAATAGCAACTAATGACATTGGGATTATTATTGAAGTGAATGCAGTTATCTTAAATCCTAGAATTGAAATAATAGCAATCATAAATCCCATAAATAATGATCCAGAATCTCCCATAAATATACTTGCTGGATAGAAATTAAAGATTAGGAATCCTAATGTTGAACCTAGCATTATTACTGATAAGTAAAATTCTAAATCAAATCTCTTTTGGAAGAAACATATAATAATTACTGATAAATAGAAAATACTACATATACCTCCAGCTAATCCATCAAGTCCATCAATAAGATTAATAATATTCATACATGCTACTATAAATAAAATTGTTAATGGATAAGCCCAAAATCCAAAGTCTATTATTAAACCAAATATTGTTAATTCATTTATTAGAAGATTTCCATATATAACTGCAATTGATGCAGATATAATTTGTCCTATCATTTTAACATTTGCTTTAATTGGCTGAATATCATCTATCATACCTGTTAAGAATATTACAAATCCTGCTATCAGTATTCCAACTAATTGTTTATTAACATCTAAAAGTGTTAATACTCCAATAAGGAATCCCATAAATACAGCAAATCCACCAAATCTAGGCATTATTTTAGTATGAACTTTTCTAGCATCTGGAATATCTAATGCATTAATATGATTTGCGATTTTTTTTGCTAAAGGAACCATTAATGCACTTAATATTGTGAATATTAATATATATAAAATTGTTTTTGTAAGCATACACACCTCTAATGTAATTATAACATACAAATAAAAAAAATAGACTTATTAGTCTATTTTAATTTACATATTAAAGTTTAACCATTGCTAAACTATAAATCATGCTTCCTAATAAATAAGTTAAGCATAATGCTAATACACAATAGAATATTCTTGCTTTAATAATTTGATTCTTTTTAAATATTACTCCTATATTAACAGAATCTAATGAATAAAGAACTATTATTAATGAAAAAACATATACTGATAATTGTAACATATTAATTCTTCTTTTCTATTTCTTTGATTTTTTCAATTCTTCTAATATGTTTATCAGCTCCACTAAATGGAGTTGTTACAAATGTATCAACTATTTCAATTGCATCTTCTAATAATGTATTTTCTGAGAATGCAACTACATTTGTATCATTATCTTCTCTTGTATATTTAGCTTCAATATGATTATTTACTTTAGCACAATAAATTCCTTTGTGTTTATTACAAGCAATTGAAATACCAATACCACTTCCACAAATAGCAACACCGAAATCTACATCACCATTTAATACTTTTTCACATAAAGCGTGAGCATAATCTGGATAATCACAACTATCAGGTGTATTTGTACCACAATCTACAACAGTATAATCACTTTCTTTTTTGTAATGAACTACTAATTCATTTTTTAAATTAAAGCCTCTATGATCAGAAGCAAATCCTATTTTCATATAATCACCATTTAAATTATAGCATAATTTTAAAATAAAAAAAAAGTTAAATGTTAACATTTAACTAATTTTCAAATCCATATTTTTTATTAAATTTATCTACACGTCCTGTTTTAGAACCACGTGATTGTTTTCCTGTATAGAATGGATGACATTTAGAACAAATTTCTACATTCATTTCTGCTTTTGTAGATTTTGTAGTGAAAGTTTCTCCACAAGCACATTTAACAACACAATCTTGATAAACTACTTTATTTTCTTTTGCCATATTTTTGTTCTCCTTTCGCCATGAACTTAATCATAGAAACAAATTTCTAAAATATTGTAGCAAATATTTGACACTAAATCAAGTCTTTTTTAGTCTGCTACTTCTAAAATAGTAATTTTTGCACCACAATTTGCTAATTTTTCAGCAATTTCTTCATATCCTCTAAGAATATAATGTGCATTTTTTATTGTAGTCTTACCTTCAGCTGCTAATCCAGCTAATAATAAACATGCTCCACCACGTAAATCTGTTGCATTAACTTCGCAACCTTTTAAAGGTGTTTTTCCATTAATAGTAGCAATTCTACCATCAACTGTTATATTTGCACCCATTTTATTTAATTCTGGAACATTCATATATCTATTTTCATAAATAGTTTCATTAACTTTTGAAACACCATTACATTGTGTTAACAAAGCTACTAATGGTTGTTGTAAATCTGTTGCATAACCAGGATATCCTTTAGTTTCTATATTAATACTTTTATAATTTTCACTTTTATTTACAACAATGTTATCACTATTAATTTCTAAATCACATCCCATTTCATATAATTTATCTGTTAAAGATTTAATATGATCTGGATTGATATTATCTATTGTTAAATAATTTCCTACTAAGCATCCTAATATTACATATGTTCCTGCTTCAATTCTATCAGGGATTACATTATGACAGCATCCGCCTAATACTTCTACACCATCAATAGTTAAAGTACTAGTACCAGCTCCTTTAATATTAGCTCCCATACTATTTAGCATATCAATTAAATCGCTTATTTCAGGCTCTTTTGCAGCGTTAGTAATAATTGTTTCTCCTTTTGCTATACAAGATACAATTAAAGCATTAACTGTAGCTCCAACTGAAGGCATATCTAATTCAATATGACTACCAATCAATTCATTAGCATCAATTGTAAATAAATCTCCTTCTTCTTTAACTGTTGCACCTAAAGCTTTATATACTTTTAATGTTTGATCAATTGGACGAGATCCTATACTACATCCACCAGGGAAATGCATTTCTACATGCTTATATTTTGCTAATAAACTAGACATAAAATAATATGATGCCCTTAGTTTACCAGATAGTTCTTGAGGAATATTTCTATTTTCCATATTGGAACTATTAATTACTAAACTTTGACTTGCTCTTTTTACTGATACTCCTAGATATTCTAATGTTTTGCATAAAACATCAATATCTGTAATATCTGGTACATTTGTTAAAGTAATATCGTCACTACCCAAAATACATGCAGGAATTAAAGCTACTGCACTATTTTTAGCCCCACCTATTCTTATTTGACCAGATAAAGTCTGATTTCCTATTACTTCAATAATTTTCATAAACACCTATCCTAATATATTTATTTTGTTTTCTATAAATTTATCCATTTCTTCTTTACCAGCATATATTACTTTTCTTGGGTCATATACTTCTGGATTTTCATAAATAAATTTAACTACTTCTTTATGCCATACATCTTGTAAATCAGAATTAATATTTATTTTACTAATACCACATTTAATAGCTCTTATTAATATGTCGTGTGATAATCCTGATCCACCGTGCATAACTAGAGGTACATCTAATACTTGATTTAATCTTTTAATTAAATCAAAGTCAATATTTAATTCACCTTTATAAATACCATGTACAGTTCCAATAGCAGGAGCTAAAGAATCTATACCTGTTTCATTTACGAATTTAATACACTCATTAAAGTCAGCTAATTGAACATCTCCAGCTACTCCGTCTTCTACTCCACCAACATGTCCTATTTCTGCTTCAACAGTTACTCCAAATTGATGAGCGTAATCAACAACTTTTCGCACCTCTTTAATGTTATCATCTAACATAAGTTTGGATTTGTCAATCATTACGGATGTAAAACCAGCGTCAACACACTCTTTACAGCTCTCAAAAGAAGAACCATGATCAAGATGAAGACATACTGGAACTTTAATTTTTAAGTCCTTATCCATAGATTTTACTAATTGTGAAACAATATTAGGGCCACCCATATATTTTATTGCACCTTCAGATACACCTAATATTACAGGTACGCCTAATTCATTAATTTTCTCTAATATTATCTTTGTCCATTCTAAATTATTAATATTAAAATGGAATACAATAGTATTATTTCTTTTAGCATTTAATAACATTTTCTTACTATTTACTAACATATTATCACCC
>JAKSUF010000102.1 GCA_024409145.1 archaeon
TAGTTCATAACTAGTTTTATAGTTATAAAATATTTACAAATTATTTAGTTCATAACTAGTTTTATAGTTATAAAATATTTACAAATTATTTAGTTCATAACTAGTTTTATAGTTATAAAATATTTACAAATTATTTAGTTCATAACTAGTTTTATAGTTATAAAATATTTACAAATTATTTAGTTCATAACTAGTTTTATAGTTATAAAATATTTACAAATTATTTAGTTCATAACTAGTTTTATAGTTATAAAATATTTACAAATTATTTAGTTCATAAATATTTCCATAGTTATAAAATATTAATGATTCTGGAATATTTTCTTTTTTAGTTATATTTTTAGTATCAAAGAGAATAGGTGTTTTCATATTATCTATTAATATATTATAATCTATGTCTTTGAATTGGTTATGATCTGATAAAATTATAGCTATTGATGCATCTTTTACACTTTCTTCTAAAGTTTTAAAGTTTTCTTTTTCAATATGGGGATCACAAATTTCTATTTTGTATCCTGCTGACTCAAGTCCTGCTATAATGTTGTAAGCTGGGCTTTCACGATCATCATCAGTATTTCCTTTATATGCAACACCTAAAATTGCTATTTTTTCAGCTTCTTTATCATATTTGTCAAGTATCTTACCAGTTGTTTCTACAACAAAACCAGGCATACTATTATTGGTATCTCTTGCAAGTTTGATGATTTTAGCTACTTCTGGTGCTTTTGCATAAATGAAGTATGGGTCTATAGCTAAGCAATGTCCACCTACACCTGGGCCTGGTGAATGAAGATTTACTCTAGGGTGTTTATTCGCCATTTCAATTACATCAAGGGCATTAACTCCAATTTCTGCACCAATTTTTGCAAGTTCATTTGCAAGTGCAATATTCACATCTCTAAATGTATTTTCCATACACTTTGATAGTTCTGCTGTTTTTGCTTCAGTTAATATGATTTCTCCTTTTACAAATGTTCTGTAAACATCTGAAGCTTTTTCAGCACATTTTTCAGTTATTCCTCCAACTATACGATTGTTGTTAACTAATTCTTCCATTATTTGTCCTGGAAGAACTCTTTCTGGACAGTGTGCAAGGAATATGTCTTCTCCAATTACATATTTTTCTTCAAAAATTGGTTTTATAACTTCATCTGTTGACATTGGAGCTATTGTAGATTCAATGATAATAACATTTCCTTTTTTTATAAATGGTAATATTGATTCACATGCAGATATAACATAACTTAAGTCACAACTCCAATTTTCTTTAATATATGGTGTTGGGACTGTAATTATGAATGCATCAGCTTCTTCTGGAGTTAAAGATGCTTTATAATGTTTTTTTTCTAATGCTGATTGGATAGCTTCGACTATTCCTGGCTCTTCTATATGAACCTTTCCGTTGTTTAAATTATCTACCATTTCTGGATTTACATCTACTCCTAATACATCACATTCGTTTTTAGCAAAAAGAGCAGCTGTAGGTAGTCCAATATACCCTTGACCCATAATACAAATTTTCATAGATTTCATCTCTTTAATACTTTTGTATTCTTTAATAATATTTTAAAAGTTATATATTATTTGTATTTTAATATAATTAATATTTTCTAAATATTGTTGATTTTTTAGGTTTTTGTTTTTTATTTTTTTATTATTTTGAAGTTTTAGTTCTCTTTTATTTTTTTATTTTCTTTAATAACATATTATTATAATAAATTCCCTAACTTTCTTCCCTAATTTTATTATAGATAAATATTATTAATAATTAAATAGATATATATTAATTATTAAATATTTTTAATATATTTTTAAAGTCTGAAAGTCTTTTTTAAGTATTTTTATTTAATTTCTTAAAATATTTTTAAAGTCTTAAAGTCTTTTTTAAGTTTTTTTAAGTATTTTTATTTACTTTATTAATGGTGGTGTTAGTTTGAAAATTCTTATTACTGGTGCTAATGGTATGTTAGGTAAAGATTTACAAGAATCTCTTGTAAATTATGAGATAATAGCTACTGGTTCAAAAGATTTGGATATTACTGATTATGATGCTGTTTTAAATAAATTTGATGAGTTCAAACCTGACTTTGTGATTAATTCTGCAGCATATACTGCTGTTGATGATTGTGAAACTCACTATGATGAGGCATATGCTGTAAATGCTATAGGTCCTAAAAATTTAGCTATTGCTTGTAATAATTTAGATATTCCTTTAGTACATTTTAGTACAGATTATGTTTTTACTGGTGATAAAAGAACCCCTCTTCTTGAGAATGATGAACTTGGTCCAAAATCTGTTTATGGTAAAACTAAGTTAATGGGTGAAGAATTTATTGAAGAAAATCATGATAAGTATTTTATTCTTCGTACTGCATGGTTATATGGTTTACATGGGAGTAATTTTGTTAAAACTATGTTAACTCTAGCTGAAAATCATGATGAAGTATCTGTGGTTTATGATCAGATAGGATCTCCTACTTTTACTCGTGATTTGGCATTAGCTATTTGTGAATTGGTTGAATATTATATAAATAATAAAAAGGATATGTCAAAATATGGTGTTTATCATTTAACTAATTCTGCAGAATGTTCTTGGTATGAGTTTACAAAAGAATTTTATAAAATAGCTAATTTAGATACAAAGGTAAATCCAGTTACTACTGAAGAATTCCCTAGACCTGCACCTAGGCCTCATTATTCTGTTTTATCTAATGAAAAATGGGTCAATGCAGGGTTTACTCCAATGAGGGAGTATAAAGAAGCAATAAAGGATTATCTTGATATTATTTAGATATGTGGGTTTTATAATTTTAAGTATTAATATGGTATGTTATTTAAGTATTAATTAACTTGTAATTAACTTGTAATTTGCTTATGATTTGCTTGTAATTAACTTGTAATTAACTTGTAATTAACTTGTAATTAAGTAATTAATTTATTAATTAAGTATTTTAAAATTTTCATGTTTATTGAGTGATTTTTATGAAAGGTATAGTATTAGCAGGAGGTTCTGGAACTCGTTTATATCCTATTACAAAAGCAGTTTCTAAACAATTATTGCCTCTTTATGATAAACCAATGATTTATTATCCAATATCTGTTCTTATGCTTGCAGGTATTAAAGAAATCTTAATTATATCTACTCCAAGAGATTTACCAATGTATAAAGAGTTACTTGGTGATGGGTCTGATTTAGGTATTTCCTTTGAATATGGAGTTCAAGAAAAACCTAATGGTCTTGCTGAAGCTTTTATTGTTGGTGAAGAATTCATTGGTGATGATAATGTTGCTCTTATTTTAGGAGATAATGTATTCCATGGTCATAGATTCACAGAGATATTGGAGAAAGCTTCTAAAATTGAAGAAGGAGCTATTGTTTTTGGTTATTATACTAATAATCCTAAGGCTTTTGGTGTCGTTGAGTTTGATAGTGAAGGTAATGTTTTATCTGTAGAGGAAAAACCAGAACATCCTAAGTCTAATTATATTGTTCCTGGACTTTATTTCTATGATAATAATGTTATTGAAATAGCTAAAAATGTTAAACCTTCTGAAAGAGGTGAACTTGAGATAACTTCTATTAATGAAGAATATTTAAATAGAGGCCTTCTTAAAGTTGAATTATTAGGTAGAGGTATGGCATGGTTAGATACTGGAACTCATGATGGTTTACTTGATGCAGCGAATTTTATTGAAACTATTCAGAAAAGACAAAGTCTTTATATTGCATGTTTAGAAGAAATAGCTTATTTAAAAGGTTATATTTCTAGAGAAAAAGTTTTAGAATTGGCTGAAAGTCTTAAAAAAACTGATTATGGTCAATACTTAATGGATTTAGCTAATAGGAAAATATAATTTAAAGTAACTTTTAAGTATTTGATTTATGTTTTGTGATAAGAGGAGTAAATTTAATATTATAATTAACTTTTAACTATTTGATTTATGTGATAAGATGGGCAAATTTAATATTATAAAAAAAGAAATTGAAGGTGTTTTTGTAGTAGAACCTACTGTATTTGAGGATGAACGTGGATATTTTATGGAAACATATAATGAGAATGATTTTAAAGCAGAGGGGATTGATTTAACTTTTGTCCAAGATAATCAATCTAAATCTTCTAAAGGTGTTCTCAGAGGGCTTCATTTTCAATATACTCAACCTCAAGGAAAACTTGTTCGTGTAATTAAGGGCGAAGTTTTTGATGTAGGTGTTGACCTTAGAAAAGACTCTGAAACTTATGGTAAATGGGTAGGAGAAATTTTATCTGAAGATAATAAGAAACAATTATTTATTCCAAAAGGATTTGCTCATGGATTTTTAGTTCTTTCGGATGAAGCTGAGTTTGTATATAAATGTACTGATTTCTATAATCCTGGGGACGAAGGTGGAATTCAATGGAATGATCCAAAAATTGGTATTGAATGGCCATTAGGGGATTTAAAAGAGGAAGATTTAATATTATCTGAAAAAGATAAATTATGGAAACCTATGTCTGAAACTAAAACTGATTTTTAATATTTTAATATAAACTTTGGTTTTTAGATTTTTTTATTATTTAATGGGATATGATATATATGACTAAAATTTTAGTTACGGGTGGAGCTGGATTTATTGGTAGTAATTTTGTAAAGTATATGCTTGATAAATATTCTGATTATGAAATTATTAATCTTGATGCCCTTACTTATTGTGGAAATCTTAAAAATTTAACTGATATTGAAGATAATCCTAATTATTCTTTTGTAAAAGGAGATATTAGGGACTCTAAATTAGTAGATGATATAGTATCTAATGGTGTTGATTATATCGTTAATTTTGCTGCTGAGAGTCATGTTGATAGAAGTATTAAAGACCCTGAAATTTTCATTAAATCTAATATATTAGGTACTCAAGTTTTACTTGATGCTGCTAAAAAATATAATATCAAAAAATATTTACAAGTTTCTACAGATGAGGTTTATGGAAGTCTTGGAGAAGAAGGTTATTTTACAGAAGAAACTCCTCTTCAACCAAATAGTCCATATTCTGCATCTAAAGCAGGAGCTGATTTAATGGTTCGTGCTTATAGTAATACTTTTGATTTACCAATAAATATTACTCGTTGTTCTAATAATTATGGTCCCTATCAATTTCCAGAAAAATTAATTCCATTAATGATTTCAAATGCTTTAGAAGATAAAGAATTACCTATCTATGGTGATGGTAAAAATATTAGGGATTGGTTACATGTTTATGATCATTGTAGTGCAATAGATCTTGTTCTTCATAAAGGTCGTATAGGTGAAGTTTATAATATTGGTGGCCATAATGAAAAACAAAATATTGAAATCGTTAAATTAATTTTAGAGGCATTAGATAAAGATGAATCTTTAATTAAATATGTTAAAGATAGATTAGGTCATGATAAGCGTTATGCTATTGATTCTAGTAAAATTGTAAATGAATTAGGTTGGACTCCTAAATATACATTTGAAACAGGTATCGTTGAAACTATTGAATGGTATTTGGATAATCAGGATTGGATTTCTGATGTTAAATCTGGTGAATATCAAGAATATTATGATAAGATGTATAATATTTAATTATATCTAATATATTTTGGATTATATATTTGATATTAGTA
>JAKSUF010000103.1 GCA_024409145.1 archaeon
CTCGTCTGCGACGCCTTTCCGAGTAGATATAGAATGATGGGTTTATTTACAGTACGCTCTCAAAATGCTCTGGCATTTTGTCCCTGCGGGCCGGGGGGACTTAACACAAACTCCCCCACGCTTAGAATACATAAAATAGTAAGCGAGTAAATCATATCCCTACGGGGTTGGGGGGTTAGGGGTGTGATAACAACAATAATCTATTTCAGGAACTGTTTCATCAATATCAAATGAATTAAATAAATTAGAATAGAATGGAATAAAAGTTATTTCAATAGCATTTTTCTGGAAGATGTTAGCAAACTTTAATGAGTCATGAATAGCACATTCTGCTGCTTCTGTGTTTTGTCCCTCTCTCGGTCTATCAACATCAATAATTTTAATAATTTTTCTTTTAATTGAAAATGGGCCAAACTTTTTAATAAGGCCTAAATTTGAACTGACACTTCTCAAGGTTTTTTCCACAAGATAATCTTGACTATAGAAAATAAAACTATTACGGAAATGACGTGCTTTTCTTATATATTTATTTAATTCTTTGCTAAAATTTTTATAGTCGCGATTGTTGAAAACAATACCAGCTTCGTCACAGAATATAATTGAATCAGCTGGAAATCTAAATGTGCCTCGTTTTAAGTCATTCTCAGCGTATTTTCTAACAAATGGCAGGTTTATATCAATGTTAGCGTAAATATGCTTATAAGTGCCTTTTCTGTAGATTTTAAGGCATTGTTTAGCTATATCTGTAGATTTACCAGCTCCAATTTGAGCAAATATTGTTTCAATATGATATTTTTGTGATTGTTTATAACCTTTAATATGTTTTGTAAAACTTTTAAATTTACTATATTTATATTTATGCTTCATTAATATCCCCTCATAAATTTAATACCGAAATTAATAACAAGAATTAAAAAGACAAAAAGACCAATTCCAGAATGGTCTAAAAATATTAATAACTGTTCAAAAATATTAAAAACAAAATGAAATATAATCATCGCTATTTCCTTTCTCAAAGATACAGAGAGAAGTCTAGAGGTACTCTGTATCTTTCAAAAAGGGAATAAATCCCTTTAAGACTACATAAGTAACTTACGAGCAAATGCTACTACTACACCTACTAGAGCAAATACTAAGAAAGCCATAATAATTGGGCTTTGTACCATAGTATTAAAAACAGAGATGATTGAAGTTAAAATCCATGATAGCCATGTAGTTGCTGTTGTGGTCATCTCACTAGCAGTTAAAGATACTGTAGGCGCAGAGTTTAAAATAAATGATAACATTATTATTTACCTCCAAAAAAATGAATAATAGTATTAAGCACGAGAACTAACAGGTAGATTAGAACTACTGCACTTAATAAATATGGCAAGGACTCAAACCCAGCTGGGGGAGTACCTAAGAAAGAAGTAATATATTCTACCACATATATCACCTCTTTAATAAACTACAAAGGGCGCATATAATAGCGCAAATACAAATAATTTGTAAATATTGTTCACTAGTCATAATTAATCTCCTTTAGTATTTAATTTTTTAACAACTAAATTAATAACTGCTACAGATAATGTTGAATAAATAAGAAAATCAAGCATTGTTAAATTTTCGCTTAAATGGAATGAATCAATAGCAACAATTAATGTTCTAAATATTTGTAAAAATAAAGATAAATAAACAGTCATTAATCACGCACCACCCACAAAACAACAGAAATAACAATACACAAACTAATAATATTAACTAAACTTGATGGTAAAACAAAACCTATTAGCGTTAGTAAATTAGTTAAATATGGCATTATTAATACAACAATAACACCCAACACAATTATTTTAAAAATACTCATAAAATAACTCCAATAATTAAACAAATACATAATCCTACCCATAGCGTACTTAACTTTGATGTAGATGGATAATTAATATCATAGTCAAATATTTGAAATGATGTATCAATAAATTGTTTATATTCACTATTACCATTAACACTATTAAACTTATTATTTAAATCTATGTTATTGTTATAACCAAGAGTTAAATTAATTAAATCATCAATATTAACTTTAATATCATTAGAAGATTCATTAATAATAGTTTGGTCAAAATCTACATTTATAATTGTATCTCCATTAATATTTAAATTAGATAATGAGTTAATAATCATCTGATTCTGTAACAAATTAAAATAATAAGTATAAATTTCGCTTCCTATAGGAATATAGTAAAGTTTAGCATAAGCATATGTATCAGATAGACCAGTTCCAGAGCCATTATATGCAATATCAAAATAATAATTAGTAGAAGAATTTAATTGATTAGCAGTAAATAATATCAAGCTTCCACTAGGTTCTAAATTTATAAAAGCAGTGTTTCTCCAATCACCACTATCGGATCTAAATCTAAAATCAACATTTTTTAACATTGTATTGGCTAAATCATAGCTATCAGTCTTTAATAAAAACAATCCACCATTATATGTTCCATCAGGCCTTAATTTATAAATAAAGTGTCTAGGTTTAGAACCTACAGAATCAACAGTTCTAGAAATATAACTAGAATTAGTTAAATAATTATCTAAAGAATAATGTTCCTGATATATTAAATTATTCTGTAATAAATTAGCTAAATTTGTTTTTATAGAATCAATGCTAGTATTTAGCATGCGCAATTGATTTTCAAGTGTAGTTAAATCAGCTGGAGTAGAGCTTCCACCAGAACCAGAGTTTCTTGTATTAATAATTAATTGATTTAATTGTCTACTTAATTGAATACTATAAAATAACTGTTCAAAATCTGGTACATAACCATTAGCAACTACTGGTATATATGTATAGTCATACTGGTAAGTTGTATTTCTAGTTTGCCTTTTTTTGAATTGAGTTGTTCTATTTTCATATTCAGGTTCAATAATAAAATATTTAGACATATCTTTAGCACCATTAGCGGTTGATGTAGTGTTAGTTTCACTAGCTGGTAATAGATAATAAATATATAAATATTCACCGTCCCATTCCCAAGTATAAATATTATAAATATCACCGTTAGAATTAAAACCAGTAATATTTTTAATATTATGAGGAGTTAAATTTTTAGATTCAAACCAAATTAACTGCATACCAATATGAAGACCAACATCGCCACTAGCCCAATCACTACCAGTAAACTGAGTCTGTAAATTAGAACCATTTAGTCTTAACATTAGGTTTTGAGATGAAACCCAATTAACAGTTTGTGATGTTAAAGAAGTAATTTCATAATTTAATTGATTAATAGTATGAGTAACTAAGCTAGAAGTTTGGAATCCACTAACATAATCATCAGCAGTATTAGTAGTAAATTTATAACCATCTAAAATATAGTTAGCGTGCCATTTAGACCAACGATACAATAAATTTTTTAATGCTAATGTATCTGTAGTTGGTGGTAAAGGATAAACTTCTTCTGCTGCAACTTTATAAGTAAATGATGTAAAACAAAAACAACTAATAATTAGAATTATAAATAATTTATTAATGTTATTCTTAAATTTATCCATAATACACTCCTATTAACTCGTTAGCTCGTTAGCGCCCATCAACTCACTTTGTTCGCTGACCCGCGCACCCCACCCATAAAATAAAAAAGGAGCTATATATATTAGCTCCTAGTTTGCTAATTAGAATGGAAGATTATCTCTATTAAAAAATTCTGGAGATGGGTCTTCCTTTTTCCATATTGTTGTTAAATCCATTTTATCACCAAATTTAGACTTTTGAAATCTTAAATCGTAAATTCCATATAATTTTAAAACTTCACCCTCTTTAAATCCAGATTGTTCATACTTACATAAATCCTGGATTCGTTTATCAGTTTTAGTAATAGATTTAGTTGCTAGACCATATTGAATACCATCTGATTTATATTCAAAGTTATATGTTCTAGTAATTCCATATTCTGTTTTTTGTGGATAACCAATACCCACAAGTTTAGCATTTCTAATAAAATATTGTTCAGCCATAATTATTTCTTCCTTCCATGAGTTAAAGCCATATCTTTATATAAAGTATTAAGATGAAAATAATACTTTTTATTTAAATAGAGATTGTAATAAACAGGTCCTTTAGCTCTTAACCATTTAGTAAAGTTATAATAGCTAGGGTTAATAGTCATAGTACCAAGATAATCTTCAATCTCTTCCAACATTTGATAACTTTCGTCATCAGTAGTAATTTTAATATAATTGTAAGCATTTAAAAAATACTCCATATTAGAAGCAAATACATCATCAGTAGAATATTGATATTTATGCTTACTATCTGTAGTTTGATGAGTCATATATAAGAAAAAAGCATTTCTATCAGTAACTTTTTCAATATGACATTTATGTTCTAATGGTATCCCCAGTAACTTCTTAATTTGATGCTTCCAAATTTGTTGAGTAAAAGCAAGAACTATATGATAATGAGGATGTTCCTGATTATCTTTATCATGCAGGATATAAAAGTATTCTTTTAATTTCCTTTGATTATAAAGTAGTGGAAAACTATTAATAATATATTCAGTATCATATGTTGTAGTATCTTTCCACAACTCTAGTTCAAACCATATACCCCTATCACTACTTTGATTTTCTGTAGAGCATATACTTTGAGACATAAGGATTGAAATTACCTTTCATTTTTAAAGGGGTTTTTAAATGCTCACAATAACATTTATATAAAACAACTCTGTAACACAAATCATCATGTTCACCGGCAAATTTACACAAACTATTATATTTCTCATTAGCTTCATAAATATCTTTATAACTCCAGCTGGTTTCATGAAAACTTCCATAATTCCAATCATCTCTAACAGTCCATAAAACTACAAAATCAGTCATACTTATATTGTCAAAATTAACGCTCATAATTCTTATCTCTTTCATATACTGGTGTCAAATAGTCATGCATAATTCTAAATTCAAAATTAAATTTAACTAAAAATATAGCCATATCTGTAGCCGTATCATTAGACGTAGTAGTAAATACATAAATAGGATTTATTCCATCATATTTAGTAAAACCTCTTTCAATTAAAAGCTCTTCATAAGCTCTTTTGAAATGATAACCAACAATGTTATCTTTAATTAAAATATGTATTGATTGCTTCATAATATTACCTCCTTATCAATAACATAATATACATTATATCCAATAATCTATCTATGAATTAATGTACATAGATAGAATATCATAATATTTGTTGTTTTACAATAAAAAAATCAATAAAATCATCTATCTATCTATGCTATGGTAGTAGTATTGGAACTATATAGCTGTTAGGTTATCTAGAGTGAATTAGATAAAAAGGGCCCCATTAGTTAAAGGGGGCCCCATGTTATTTATTATGATTTTTTTATTAACTCGCTAGCTCGTTAGCGCCCATCAACTCATTACATTCGCTGACCCGCGCACCCCACCCAATATAAATAGAAGAAACAAATATATATACTTAAGTATATGTATATATAGAAACTTTTTTTTCGCTACGCGAACAAGCCCGTCGCTTGACCCGTATCCATTGTCTCCGCGACCCTCGTCTGCGACGCCTTTCCGAGTAGATATAGAATGATGGGTTTATTTACAGTAC
>JAKSUF010000104.1 GCA_024409145.1 archaeon
ATTAGAGAATTATAGACTAAACTAAAATTCCCTATTAAATATATCATCAATACTTTGATTTGTTTTACCCTCATTATCTTCTTTAGATCTGAAATAACCTAATCCAATAATTAAAATTAAACATAATACTCCTAAAACTGCAATTAGAGACATACCAGTTTCACTAGCAGACTTTGGAGTGACTGGATTTATCTCAACAGATTTCTTACCTTCAGAACCATCTGAAACAGAAGCACTTGGAGCATTAACCTCTGTACCTACACCTAAACCAGAATCTGCAGAGCTAGAAGATGATTGCTGACTTGAGGAAGTAGTGGAATTAACCTTAACATTAGCAGAGGAATTTCCATTTTCAACAGGATTAGGATTTGAAGGAACAACATTATCATTGTTTATAGGTTCAGTAGGTTTTGTATTATTTAAAAATACTGGATTTTGAGTAGCTTCATATAGCTTAGGCAATAATTGAGCTAATATATCAGGATTAATATAATTTACAGCCCATTGCATCATTGCAATATTACCACAACTACAATCACAACAAGCAACACCATTCTTTACAGTAGCTTGAGCCCAAGTATTAGCAATATCACGTATTGTACTTTCACTTGCATCCCAATATCCTTCTTTTATCGCAGTTAACATAGTTCCACTCATAGATATAAGAGAATAAGCATTATTACCAGACATCAACCAATCTTTAACACCTAAATTATATTTGTCCTTGTAGTAAGTATTATAAATTCTATTCCACAAGTCATCAGTAACTGCACTTGGTCTTGTAACTTGCCAACCTAATAAATTACTTATAAACTTATTAGACATATATCTAGAACCACTATAACCTTCTTGCATCATTCCAGAAATCCAATTAGGATTATCATATCTTGAAGCTATTTCATTATACATTACTTCTTCAAATGAGGAAATGTAAGCATTATCCTTATTTGCATACATCAAAACATTCATATTAGGAGTTTTACCAGAAACATGCTCTACAGTCATAGATAATCCACCCCAATAATCAAAGAAGTCATCATTATCTAATACACCATACTGATTTGTATTACGACTTACAATTATTGAATCAGAATCAGCTAATGCTCTAAGGAATACTAATGGATTTGTATCTCCCCAATAATTTTTTGTATACATATTACCCATTCTACCTAAATAAAATTCAGCCAATTCATCAGTATCATTCCAAGTCCAAGACATAGATACAAGTTTAGCTATACCTGCCCCATAATCTCCATTAGGTGGTGCAAATATACGAGTAATTGCACATTCACCAGCATAAGAAACATTATATCCTTGACTTAAATAGTATAAACAATCTTCGACCCAATGTAAAGCAACAAAGTTATCATTTAATGATTCATTACTTACATAACTATAACCAATATCACTTACAATGATATCAAGTGCTTCTACTAATTGTTTATAGAGTGGTGATTTCTGAAGAGTTTTATTAGAAAGAATAGTTAAATAAGATCTTGCTAAAGTAGCTCTAAAGGCATTATCCATAAGAATAGCTTGAGAAGAATACAAATCTCTAAATAAACCACTAGTTATAACTGTAACATCTATCCTCTTATTAGACCATCCATCTGGGCGAGTTAATTCGGATAAAGGAATTACTTCAGGTAAAGGACTTACTTTTTTACCAGTAGGTATTCCTTCAGCATCATAACCTGCACTTGAAGAATCAGTCCATATAGGTTTCATACCAAGTAAACGAAGAACAACAGAAACTAATGCACCATCATCCCTAGCAGTTTCAACACACCAAATACCCATAATAACTTTTTCAGTAGTATCATTTAAAGTAGATAATGTCAATAATGCAAGAGTTTTTGCATAATTCCATGCTTCTTGAGTTGGAAGTTCTGAAGATTGATCTTGGAACATATTAGTACCAGTAGGAAGAATAGATGGTTTTACTAAAACTTCACCACCTTCACCAACAGGAATATACTTACCATTTAATCCATTAATCATAGAAATTAATTCTGAAGATATGCTCTCATTAATTAAATTAATATATTTTTTTGACAATACCAAACAGTCTAAAATTTTAGAATCATTAAATTTTATATTTTCACTAATAAGAATATTATGAATTTCTTTAACATCCCAATAAATTAATGCTTTACATATGTCATGAGATTTATTCATTATAACTTCTCTTTGAAGAGATGATAAATCACCATAGTATTTAGAATAATAAATAAGAGATAATTGGTCAAATAAATTACTTTGTCCTTTATTATCAGATAAAGTAAAGTTATAATATAACATACCTGAAACAGTGTTTGCTAAATCTTCATCAGTCCAATATTGACCAATAGCATGAAGTCCTAATGGATAGAACTGATCTTGTAAAGACTTTAAGAAAGTATCTAACTTAGAGATTAAAGTATTAATATTAATCTTATTAACTTCAGATTTATTTAAGCCTAAATTAGTAGACCAATCATTAGAAATTACTAAATTTCTTAATTCTTTAGCTAAAACTTCTTTCATAGATTGATTAAATGTGTTTTCATATTCTTTAATTAAATTAGCAGCTACTGTTAAATTACCATATAAATGAGTTAAAGCCATTGGAGAAGTTAAATGAGAAATTAATACTGCAAAACCTCTTCTTTTACCTTGAATAGCTTCACCTAAACCATCACTAATATAGAAATATAATTGTGGAACATCTCCAACAACAATTGAACCATAGTCATTATAAGATAATAATATTTCTTTACCAGGTAACCATTCATGTGTTGCATGTCTACCTACAAATACCATTGCATTTGAGTAATGAGATTGAAGATAGTAGTAAGTAGCTAAATATTGATGAGTAGGAGCTACAGCAGTACAATGATACAAATTATCAATATCTGCTTCCCAACCTCTTTGAGGTTCTGGACCAACAAAAACATTACCGAATTTTAAACCAGAAATAACAAAATAATCTGTACCATTTCTGTTAACTTTCATAATATTACCTGGAGCTTCACCCCAACCATTTAAACCTGAAACATTTAACTTAACAAAATCTCCATAATATTTCAAGAATAAATTATAATACTCTACAGAAGAAGTATTAGCATATAATTTTAAAGCACTAACAATATTATCTAAAAGTTTAGTCGCTTTAACAGATTGATTTTCAGGAAGTAAAGCAACAATTTGATTATACCAATCATCTATTGTTTTAGCTATTGAAGAAGTATAATTTAATTCTACAGCTCTTTTAGTTAATTCCCCAATATATGCTACAGGCCCTTTTGATACTTGTAACTTAACAATATCATCTAATGAATTATACCAAGATATATACTCATCAACTGGAAGAAGAGTAACACCAGATTGATTAGCTAATTTCTCTAACTCCCCTGGAGCCCAATTAGCTACATTGATACCACAGGCAATCATCATATTTTCAAGTTCAGAAACATTATTAGGTAAAACACCTACATCATACCCAGCATCTTTCAAAGTATGAAGCATATTGTATATACTAGTAATAGTATCTAAATAACTTGATCCTATATTTTGTTTACCTGGAGGATAATTATAATAAATAATTGAAATAAGTTTATCCTTATTTAAAGTATATTTTAAATCTACCCAAGAGTCAATTCTATCAGTTAATAAATCTATATTTTGAGTATGAGAAATATAATCTGTGATTTGAGCACCAGTTATATTAGATATATATTTTGAAGCACCACCAATAAAAGTAGCATCAATCATACCTTGAGATTCAGATATAGTTACATGCCACCATTTATCACTTTTATCAGTAGTTAAACCAGTAGCACTTAATTCCCATTCTTCATTTGAAACATAATCAGAGTGAATTGCACGGAATACTGGAACACCTGCATCTTCAAAGAATAAAGTAGCATTAGTAAAGTTTTGACCACCTACTCCATAAGCAACCATACACACAATTGCATCAATATACACATCATAATTAGAAGAATTTTCCAAGAAACCAGAATAATCTTTACCTGCACTAGTCCAAGATTCAATCATCACTTTTAATTGGTCTGGAGAACCTCCAGCTGCAAAAACAGGAATCACATTATAACCTTTAGATTCTAATGAATCAATAATAGCATAAAGTGGACCTAATTGTTGAGAACTAATATACATAGTACTTTCTAAAATACCTATAGTCCTATTACGAGAAGAATCAAAAAAGGTATCCATATATTCATCTAAATCATACCATCTATCCCTATAAATACCATAAGGTTTAGTACCACTGTAATTAGGTAAATTATAGTTATAAGAATAGTTAAAATAATTCAATATATACAAAATTTGATTCATAAAATTTTCTTTATCATTAATTGTTTTATAGAGAACTAATTGATTAAAAATATCATTAAATTTCTCATTAGATTTATTATTAATATAATTATAAACATCAGGATAATTTAATCCACGTTTAGTATTTGAGAAATAAGATATGATTTTATCATTAGAAATATTGGATAAAAATTTTACATTATTCAATGTATTGTTTCTTGCTAAAGAAATAGATGTTGAATTAGAGTTTAGATTTCCAGAAGGAAGTTCTAAAATAAGAAACATCTTTTTATTAGATAAATAGGGATGTTTATTTAATATACTAGTCAATACTGAATCAACATCAGAACTTATCCATTCACCTATAAATCCATCACAAGAAGATAATAAATCAAATAATTCATCTTCTTTCATTTCTTTAACTTGTTCACTACTACGAACAATTAAATTAATATTAGTTAAATCATAAGTATCATATAATTCTTTACAAGCTTTATCTAAAATATTTGTTCCTGCATTATCACTAATAAAAAATAAAGTTAAATTCTTAGATTCATTTAAAGACTTAATATCGAATCCAGATTTAGAATCTAAATAAGATAAACTAAAACCAGAAACATCATTTAAATTATAATTATCTGAAGAACCAAAACTAAATTTAGTAGAAATTACCCCTTCAGATTCATTTTCATAATCCCTAAAAATATCAAAATTATTATTACTATCATCAACCTCATTAATATAATCATTATAATCCACATCATAAGAATTAGCATAATGATTAATATTATCCATATTATTAGAGTTAGTTTCAGAACTCAATTCATAAATTGAAACATTAGAAACAAGATCATCACAATACCCCTCGCTATTATCAATAGATAATGAATTAAATCTATCCACCATAATTGATTCATCAAGATTATTCGAATCATTTTCTAATGCAACAGCAGAATGTGGGACTATAATAGAAATAATAATGAGTAAAAAAATTAGAATAAAAAATTTATTGTTTAATCTCATAAAAATACCATCATATTATTTGATTAATACCTCATCCCAAATTTTTGATATTAACATTAAAAAATATTAATTTACAGATTAATATATCTTTTTATTAAAAGTAATACTAAATAGCTCCAAATAGCTAAAAAAGTAATAAATAAAAGTTAAACTAAAAAATAGTATTACTGAATACCCCATTTATCTAAAAAAAGTAATACTAACTCAATATTAAAAAACACTTCAAAATAAAAACAGTGAAATTATTAAAAAAAATAAAAATTATTAA
>JAKSUF010000105.1 GCA_024409145.1 archaeon
ATACATAAATATTAACAAAAATATAAAGTATACTATTAATTATTATATTATAAATTATTATAGTAAACTATTATAGTAAATTATTATAGTAAATATATATGATTATTGTTTTTATTAGGTGATTCTATGGTTTTTGTAATTGATCCTCAAAATGCAGGTATTTCTGGTAATATGTTTGTTGGTGCTTTAGTAGATATGGGTGCTAATCCTGAGGATGTTAAATATATTATGGAAAAAGTAGCTGCTCCTTTTGGTGGGGCTAAAGTTTCTTTTGATAAAATCAATAAATCCGGTATTGAGTCTACATTTTGTAATGTTTCTATAATTGATAAAGATAATGAAAATAATCACCATATTCATTTTCCGGATTTTATATCTAAAATAGATTCTTTAATGAATGAAGATATTGATTATTTAACTGAAGATATGATTGAAATGGCTAAATCTGTTTTCAAAAGAATTGCTATTGCAGAATCATCTGTTCATGGTAAATCTTTAGAAACTGTTCATTTTCATGAGGTTGGCGCTGCTGATGCAGTAGCTGATGTATTTGGGACTATATTTGCATATTTTGATTTAGGATTAAATGAAGAAAAGGTTGTAGGTTTGCCAATATCTGTTGGTGGGGGAACTGTTAAGAGTGCCCATGGAATCATACCTATTCCTTCTCCAGCTACTTTAGAAATTTTTAAATGTGATGAAGAATCTAAGGGGATTGCTAGATATAAAGGAGGGCCAGTTGACAGTGAATTAGCTACTCCAACAGGGTCTGCATTGTATATGGAACTATGTGATGAATTCTTAGAATTTGCTCCTATGATGAGTCCTAGTAAAATTGCATATGGTTCTGGGTCTAAAAATTTTGATTTTCCTAATGTATTGAGAATTATTAAATCTAAAGAAGAAAATAAGAAGCATAAAATTTCAGTTATTGAAACTAATATTGATCATATGTCTAGTGAAGATTTAGGATTTTTATTTGACATTCTTTTAATTGAAGGTGCTTCTGATGTTTCTATGGTTCCAATTGTTATGAAGAAAAATAGGCCTGGACATTTGATTAAGATTATATCAAAACCTAAATTGGTAGACCATTTAGTTAATATTCTATTTAAAGAAACGGGTACATTAGGTATTCGTGTAAGTGAGTATACTCATAGGGGTATTGCTGAGAGACAATTTGTTCCTTTAGAAATTAATGTTGGTGGTCATGTGTATACTATTAATTTTAAAGTAGCAACTATTGGTGATGATATTATTTCTCATAGGCCTGAATATGAGGATATTCGTAGAATTTCTGTTGAACAAGATATTCCTTTAATTGAAATTAGGGATGTTGCAAATACTATGATTAGAGATTTCTTAGAAAATATTGATGATTAATTTTTTTAATATTAAATAATTATTATATTTAATAAATCTTTTTTAAAGTATTTATAATTAGATAAGATATACTTATATGTTATTAATTATTAATTTATAATTAGGTATAAAATGGATGTGAAGTCATGAATAAATTAAATTATTTGATTTATTTGTCAAGAATTACTCTTATCTCTGCTATTATTGTTGTGGTTTTTAATGAGTTTCATTATAAAAATAGTCTTTTAGCTCATATTTCTATTCTTCTCTTAGTCATTTCAGTTATATCTTTAATTATTTCAGTTATTATGGTTAAGAAAGGTATAGATAATGGCACTATTGGTCCATCTTCTAAGATAATTCTTGAGACTAATGTTGAAGAAGCTTTAAAAAATGGACTTATTACTGAAGAACAAGCTAAAGAAGTTCCAGAGACAATTGTTATAGAATCTAGATTTTTGTTTTTAAATTTAGTTTTTAATTTAGCTATTAATTGTCATTTTGATCCTTTACCTGTTGAAGTTCTTCATGATGCTTTACCTACTATTCCACCTATTCAATTAAAAGGATTTTATGCTAAAGCTCAAGAGATTAATGATGAATTAAATGATTATTTCCGTTCTCAAAAGTATTCTAATAAAGCAGATGTTATTAGTCATTCTAAAGAAATAAAAGAATATTTGGTTCAGAAATATCCTTGGATGATGGCTGATACTGTTCAAAATACTTATAATTATTTCTTTTTAGGTATTGGTAATGGATAATTTCATAATTGATTTTTTATTTTTTTATTTGATGTTTATTTTTTCTATTTTTTATTTTCTATTTTTTATTTTCTATTTTTAGCATTCTATTTAATATTTTAATTGTTAAGGACTATAAAATATAATAATATTTTTTAAATAAAAAGTATTACTATTTATTTAAAAAAATAAAAAAGAAGAATTGAAGTTAAATAATCATTAGAGATTATTTAATCCAAACTAATGGATCTCCTTTTTTAATAGTATCTCCTTCAGATATATGGATTTCTTTGACAGTACCTGAATATTCACTGTGGATATCATTTTCCATTTTCATAACTTCAAGAACTGCAATGATATCTCCTTGTTCAACTTTATCTCCTTCTTTAACTTTTAATTTAAAGACATTACCATCCATTTTACTGAACATGGTATTTTCAGGATAAGTTTGTGTTTCTTCAATCACTGCCATTCCTTTAGGATGTACTATTACATTATATTCTTCATCATCAACTTTAACAGTATATTCATTTGGTATTCCTTCTAAATTAATACCAGTACCTTCAGTTGCTTTTGGACTAACAATTTCTTCCTCTTCTGCTTCTCCTTTTAAGAATTTAGGGGCAACATTTGGTTGAGGATAAAGTGCTAATGTGAGAATATCTTCTTCTTTGTTAATTAATCCTTTTTCTTCCCCTTCTTTTCTGAATTTCTCAAATTCATCTTCTAAGAGGTCTGCAGGTCTACAGTCTATGATTTCATCTCTGTCAATAATTTTATCAACTAATTCTTCATTGACTGGTGCTGGAGGAACTCCGTAGTAACCTTTTAAGTAATCTTTAACCTCATTAGTTACACGTTTGTATCTTTCTCCTTCTAAAACATTTAGCACTGCCTGGGTACCTACAATTTGGCTTGTTGGAGTTACAAGTGGAGGATATCCTAAATCTTTTCTTACTTTAGGCATTTCAATTAAAACATCTTCATATCTGTCTAATGAATCTTGCATTTCTAATTGTGAAATTAAGTTAGAAAGCATTCCTCCTGGAAGTTGGTAAGTTAGAACATCAGTATCAATTCTTTCACTGATTGGGTTAATAAGGCCTTCGTAAGTATCTTTTCTTATTTGTTCGAAGTATTTTTTAATTCCATTTAATTGTTTTAAATCAAGACCAGTTTCGAATTCAGTTCCATTTAATGCAGCTACAATACTTTCAGTAGGTGGTTGGGAAGTACCCCATGCTAATGGGGAAATAGCAGTATCTAAAATATCTACACCTGCTTGACAAGCAGCGTAATAACTAATTGGAGTAATACCACTAGTACAATGGGAGTGTAAATTTATCATTAAATCAGTTTCTTCTTTTAATCTTGAAATTAACTCATATGTGCTTGCAGGATCAATTAAACCAGCCATATCTTTAATCGCTATAGAATCACATTCCATACTCTCAAGTTCTTTAGCTAATTCAATATATTTGTCTACAGTATGGACTGGACTAATAGTATAACTAATAGTTCCTTGAACATGAGCTCCTTGTGCTTTAGCTACTTTAATAGCTTGTTTCATATTTCTTATATCGTTTAATGCATCAAAGATTCTAAAGATGTCTACTCCATTTTCATAAGATTTTTCTACAAATTTAGTAACAACATCATCAGAGTAATGTTTATATCCAAGTAAGTTTTGTCCTCTTAAAAGCATTTGAATTGGAGTTTTTACAAAACATTTTTTAAGCTCTCTTAATCTTTCCCAAGGGTCTTCATTTAAGAATCTTATACAAGTGTCAAAGGTTGCTCCACCCCATGCTTCAACAGCATGATATCCTACTTTATCCATTTCTTCTGCAATTGGGAGCATATGTCTAGTTCTCATTCTAGTAGCTAAAAGAGATTGGTGTGCATCTCTTAATGCAGTTTCTGTAATTTTTATTTTCATCTTTACACCTCGCATTTTTTTTAAAAAAACAGGTTAACTTTTATGATAATCTTATTATTTTTAAAATATGTAATTATGTATAAATTTAGATTATGATTATAACTTTGTTTTTTCTATTAATAATAGTTAACTATTTTATAATATATTTGATTGATATTTAGGAATTTTAATTTTAAAAAAATAGTTTTTATAGTATATAATTATTATATTTTTGATGATGTAATTGGTATTATACCATTTGAGGATACTTTGATTATCAAGTATCCTCTATTGATGTTTAACGTTCAATTTCTCCATTTATAAATGCTTCAAGGTTTGTAGCTGCTTCATCATCTGTAAATTGGATTGGTGGATGTTTCATTACATAAGATGAAATTGATGTTAATTGTCCTCCAATATTTCTTTCAATAGCTAACTTACAACAACGGATTGCATCAATAACACATCCTGCAGAATTTGGTGAGTCTTCTACACTTAATCTAAGTTCAATATTCATAGGAACATCACCAAAAGTTTTACCTTCCATTCTTAAGAAGCAGATTTTATTATCTTTTTGCCATGGTACATAATCACTTGGTCCGATATGGATGTCTTCTTCATCCATACGTTCTGCAAGTACTGATTGTACTGCTTCTGTTTTAGATTCTTTTTTAGAGTCTAATCTATCTCTATTTAACATATTTAAAAAGTCTGTATTTCCTCCAGTGTTTATTTGGTAAGTGTGTTCAAGTTTAACTCCTCTTTCTTTAAAAAGATTTGCTAAAGTTCTATGTGTTATTGTAGCTCCAATTTGTGCTTTAATGTCATCTCCAATAATAGGAATTCCTTTTTCTCTAAATTTGGATTCCCATTCAGGGTCACTTACAATAAATACTGGCATACAATTTATATATGCAATCTCTGCATCTAAAGCACATTGTGCATAATATCTTGCTGCTTTTTCAGATCCAACTGGTAAATAACTAAGTAAAATTTCTGCACCACTTTCTTTTAATGTTTTAACCACATCACATGGAGTTTCATTGGATACTTTAAATGTATTATCTTCTTTATAATTTGTCATATGTTCTGCTACTCCATCAAGAACTGGACCCATTGAAACTTTAACTTCTGATTGAGGTATGTCTTCACAGAAAATAGTTGTGCAGTTAGGTTTTGCAAAAATGGATTCATTTATAGGTTTTCCAACTTTTCTTTCATCGATATCAAATGCTGCTACTACTTCAATATCTGAGGGTTTCCAATCTCCAATTTTCCAATGCATAAGTCCAATTGCATCTTCTGGATTTTTATTTTTATAATAATGAATACCTTGTATAAGGGAACTAGCACAATTTCCTACACCTACAATAGCTATTTTAATCTTATTCATTTCACCATCTCGTATTTTTCTAAAATATTAAATCATTAACTATAAAACAGTATAATATTAATATTATTCAATATATTTTTATTGTATAAAATATTATTCGGTCATATTTTATTAATTGTGTTTATTTTATTATTCTTTCATTTTTAGGTTTAGTTTTTT
>JAKSUF010000106.1 GCA_024409145.1 archaeon
TTAAAGACTTTACAAATTTTATAAATATGATATATTAAATATAGAACCTGGGATGTTCGAAAATCCTGCATTTTGAACCTACAAATTTTAAAAGGGATTCTAATAATTGTTAGCTAAAACAAAGCCTCATTTATCTAGTGGACTGTTGCGGACTAATGTGAGGAAGCCCACCTAGCTGAGCGCTAGGTCAAAATTCGGGAAAACGGCATTTTGGGTATTTTTTTATATAAAAATATATTTAGGAGATACAAAATGTTTGAAACAGTAGGTACATTTTCTTATGCATTTAGTAGAATGTTTTATCATTATCCATCTGCTATTAAGGCAAAGAAATTACTAGATGAAGGTAAATATAAAGAAGAAGAAAAATTTTTAATGGATAGAATAGTTGTAAAAAGCATTGAAGGAGTTATGAAAAGATCTAAAGTAAACATTGATGTTTTGGGTCGTGAAAATATCCCGCAAGATGGACCATTTGTTCTTGTTGCTAATCATCAAGGTTATTTTGATGTTATTGCAATGATGTATGCAATGGGAAATAAGAGAGTTGCTTTTATAGCTAAAAAAGAATTTGCAAAAATAGGTATACTAAAAAAATGGATTGAAGTTATGGGTGGTCTTTTCATCGATAGAAAAAATCCAAGAGAAGCAATGAAGACAATTATTAAAGCAGAAGAATTAGTAGCAAGTGGTGTTCCTATGGCAGTATTCCCTGAAGGAACAAGATCAAGAAAAAGTGAAATGGGTGAATTTAAAACTGGTGTATTCAAAATAATTGAAAAAACAAAAGTACCTGTTATTCCACTTTCTATTGAAGGAAGCTACAACATAATGGAAGCAAATAATAATAAAATTAAACCAGGTACAATTAATGTAACTATAGGAAAACCAATAGATACATCAAATTATGATAAACAAGATTTCAGAGCATTACCTGATAAAGTTAAACAAATAATTTTAGAAAATAAGAGAGAAGTAAAATAAAGATATTTATAAAATTATAAAAAAATAAAAGCACTTATGTGCTTTTTATTTTTTTATCCTTTATAATCTTTTTTATAAATATGTTTAATAAAACATGTTTATGTATTTTATATATAATTTGAAAATTAATTTTGACAATAAAAAAAGATTTGAGAGCTAAAGTTAGATTTGCGCATAACCTAAAAATAGTTACTTGCAAGTAAAATAATCAGTCCTATCAAATCTTTTCCTCTACCTATATTTAAATAAGTAAACCGAAGACAGCTTAAACCCTCAATTGGCCAATCGAGGTTACCTAAGGTGTAGATAAAGGAAAAAAGAAACTTCCGGAGTTTCAATCCCCCAATATAACAGCCTATTGAAGTAGTCGTGATGTCAATAAACTCTCCCCTAAAACAAGCTATAAAGCGTCGCATTTCAACGACTATGCAAATTATATACTAAAGTTAACCTAATGTCAACTAGGTAAAAACTAGAAAAATTCAAGGATTTTTAATGGAGTATTGATATGAATAATAAAGAATATTTTATGAACGAAGCAATTAAACTTGCTAAGAAAAGTTTAAAGCATAATGATGTTCCAGTAGGAGCAGTTATTGTTAAAAACAACAAAATTATTGCTAAAGGTTTTAATAAGAGAAATAAGAAAAATAATGCCTTATATCATGCTGAAATTATAGCAATAAATAATGCTTGTAAGCACCTTAAAGACTGGGTTTTAGAAGACTGTGAAATGTATGTTACATTAGAACCTTGCGTAATGTGTAGCGGTGCAATTATTCAGTCTAGAATAAAGAAAGTTTACTATGGAGCATTAAGTGATAAGAATGGAACAGTAAGTTCAATCATGAAGATTTTTGATCATGATAAATTTACTCATAAGGTAGAATCAGAAGGACAAATTTTAGAAGATGAATGTAAAAGTTTAATACAAGAGTTTTTTAAAAAATTAAGAACAGAAAAATAATTTTTTTCTGTTCTATTTTTTTAAATTCATTTATAAAAATAATTTTAATATTAAAAAATAATATCAAAATATTTAAAAAATTTATATGAAAAATATCTTTAAATTTCTTTATTTTTAATACTATTATTTATTGCACTCGATTTTTTTTGTGGTACACTTTAATTAAATGATATAAAGGGGTGGACTATGTCTTTTTGTAAAAAGAAAACAATAACTTTATTATTAAGTTTATGCTTTTTATTTTTAACTAATACATACTCTAATGCCGCTAATCTAATCATGGACTTATATATGGATGGTAAGTTAATTAAATATGAAGCACCTGAAGTTTCTATGCAAATTGATGGTAAAGATTTAGTTACAAAAATTATGCCTCCAATTATCCTTAATGAAAGAACACTTGTACCGGCTCGTGAAGTGTTTGAACAAATGGGATATGTAGTCACATGGATTCAAGAAACTAAAGAGGTAACAGTAGAAGGTAATAATAAATTTATTACTTTAAAAATAAATAGTAATGTTGCATCATCTAATGATAATGGTGAAGAAAAAAATATCACATTAGATGTTCCAGCAAAAATTATCAATGACAAAACAATGATTCCTATAAGAGCTGTCGCAGAATTTATGTCATGCGAAGTAAATTGGATTCAAGATACTAGACTTATTGATATTAAAACTAATAATGAAGAAAATATTTCTGATGAAAAAATTCCTGAAGAAATAGAAAATAGAAATCAAAATAATGATGAAGTAGAAAACGAAAATAATAAAGAAGAAGTAAAAGAAGAAACTAAAGATGATAATAAATCTATCGTTAAAAAATCATCATTACTTTGGGAAGTTAAATCAAAAATAAAAGTTGATGAAACAAAATTAAATGAAGAAAAAAATAATAAAGAAGCACAAGTAATTAGCTATAAAGAAAATTATAAAAATAATGATTACATTGAAATTACTATTAATGCAAGTGAAAGAATTACAAATGTAATTCCTAGTGATGCATCAAATAGAATTATTTTTGATATTAGTAATGCAACATTTGATCCTGAAACATTAGATACAGAAAATGTTTTATCAAGTAATCAAGTTGCACTTAACTTAAGATTTGGTAATCATACAAATAGTGATAAGAGTAATTATGTAAGAGCAGTTATAGATTTAAAAACTACAGTTGCTAAATACAGTATGAATTATTCTAGTGATAGAAAAAGTTTAATCATTAAAGTTTATAAAACTGAAATTAATAAAGTAAGTTATGAAGAAAATAGTGATGGAACTTATGGTGAATTTTTAATCGAAGCTGATAGACCTATCGATGGCAATGCATGTTTCTTATCAGATGATGATAGATTATACATTGATATTTTAAACACATTAGATAGCTATGGCGATAAGAGTGAAAAATTAAAAAACAATGATCTAGTTAAACAAGTTAGAACATCAAGTCATTCTGATTACACTAGATTTGTTTTAGATTTAAATAAGCAAGTTTATTTTGAAACAGATAAAGTTAGCGATAATATTGTAAGAATTAAAATTAAAAAATTAGATATGAATTTAACATATCACAATAATGATGAATATAAAATTTTAATACCTACTGATGCATTAAAAACTATTTCTTTAAACAAAATTGATATTACAGAAGACTACATGAATGGTAATTATGAAATCAATTTTAATAAGGATTTATCAAGCACATTAGGTAGTGGAATTTATAACATATTTGATTCAAGACTAAACAGTTTTGAAGTAGTAAAAAATAAAAAAACAAATAATTATACTGCAATAAAATTTAATACAACAAATCATCGTATACTTGCATTTGATATTGTAAAGCAAGGTTCAAATTATGTAATAAAAGTTTTATTACCTGGTGAAAAATATGATGAAGTATTATATCTTGATGCAGGTCATGCAAAAGGTAATGAAGGAACAAATGATAAAGATTATATAGGTCCTTCAGTAGACAAAAAGAATATTTATTATGAAGAAAACATTACACTTGAAGTAGTTAATAATGCATATAAATACATTACTGATAATTCAGATATTAAAGTATATTTAACAAGAGAATCAAATACAAAATTAAATGACTACATTACAAATTATCCTGGTTCAAATAAATTCATAAACGGAAGAATAGGTATGGAAAATAATATCGATACAGATATGTTCGTATCAATTCACGTTAATGCAATGAATGGTAAATATACAAACTACAATGGTAGTGAAGTATTATATAATAAAAATGTTAATACAACAGGAACAGGATATAATGGATTATCAAATAAAAAATTAGCAGAAGAATTACTTGATGGTTTTGTAGATTTAACAAACGGAAATTATAAATCTGATGGTGAAAAATTATCACCAAGTTATTATAATTCTAGTTCAAGTACTATCGCAAGAGTAGGTGTAATAAGAGACGGTAAAGTCCCTGGAGCACTACTAGAAATGGGCTTTTTAGATAACCCTATTGATCATGAAAAATTAATCAATGGAGAATATTTAAAACAAGCATCAGAAGCAATTGCAAAAACTATAATAAATATTTTTAATAAATATAAATTAAATAAAAATTAAAATTAAATTAATGAAAAAATTATATAATAATAAAATATAAAATTTTAAAAAGAAAAAATTGAGAGGAAAAAGTTATGTACGGAAAATTACTTAACACAATAATAAATATTATATTCATAACATATTTATTATTACTTGTATCTTTCTACTTTCTTCATGAAGGTATAAAAGAAAATATTAATAACATTAACTATACTACTGTTGATACAGTTTCAACAACAGGTGTATTTAACGTTGATGTTTATAACAACTTAAAAGAAAAAGTATTCGCTTATGCTGGAGCTGATTGTAACTATACACTTACAATTAAATATCAAAAGAAAAAAGCACCAGGTGTATTTGAAACATCTTTCTTAAAAGATACTATTACTGCTGGTAACTTAACATACCCTATTAAAGGTGTTGCACCAGCAACATTAAAAGATACATCAGAAATTAATGCTATTGAACATGAAACAGATGCAGAATATAGAGCAAGATGTAAAAAAATAGACCCAAGTGAAATTATAACAATAAATAATAGAGCACCTCATCCAATGTATAAAGGTGACATTATAACAATTTATCTAGAAGATAATAATCAAACATTATACGGAAAATTAATTACAACACCATTCATGGGAATGCTTGATAACTATGTTGATTTTAGAATTAAATCATTAAAGATTTCAATGATTGGTAGAGATGCAAATAAATTAGTTAATGGTTATGAAGTAATTGATGACATAAACGATCCAAATAGACAATATACAATTTACTTAGTATCAGAAATGAGTACTCAAGCAAATATGGGTGGAAAAACATTCACACCTACTCAAAGATATAGTGATTCAGATGCTGACTCACAAGGTATAACAACAGGTGGTACATCAACAGTTGGAACATATCATATCTTTAGTACAGTAAACTATTATAGAGTTTGGGAAGATGCTGGAATTTCTGGTTCACCAAATGGTTCAGAAGATGCTGGTGACAGTGTAACATATTATCAAACAACAAATGAATAATTTTAAAAAGATAAAAATAAAAA
>JAKSUF010000107.1 GCA_024409145.1 archaeon
TAATATAAAATTCTAATTATTAGTTTTACTTTTTTTATTATTGATTTAATAATTCTGAAATTATCCTTGTAATTATTATTTTAATCAATAATCTAAATCATATTTTAAAAATAGCTATGTTAATTTATAAATTTTATTGATTGTATATTTTAATTATTAAAAAATAGAAAAATTGTTTGTAAAGTGTAAATTTACAAACATTAAATTGTATTATATTTTTGGATATTAATTATTCGTAATCCTCATTTCCAGTATATACTTTAAATCCTTTAGGACTTTCTTCAGTACATCCTAAATAGCTATCTCCATTAGCATATTTTTCTACAGGGACTCTCCATTTGCCATTTTCTTTAATCTGAATAACCCAATGGTATCCACTTGTTGCTAAATCTGAAGGATAGTATATTTGTCTACATTTAACTCCTGCATCTGTTAAACTTTTGTATAACCATGAAGTACAAGTCCAACAATCTAAATTATATCCTTTACAATCCATATTCATTTCAGCCCATGCTTCTTCAGGGTTATGTGTAGATTCTACATCAAATTTTCCAGTTCTCATTGAATGTACAAAACTATTTTGTAGTTTCCATATTTTATCAACTTTATCTTCAGAATAATTATCTAAACTAAAGTTTTTAAATGTACAATCTATTAAAGAACCTTTTTTATCATCCCATTCTATTGGACTTTGAGAGTTTTTGTTGATTAATTTAGGATCGATTTCATCTCCAATATTTGTATCAACAGACTTCTTAGAATTACTGTTTCCGTTTTCATCAACTAAATATGCTTTATAGGATCCACTTTTTTCTCCACCTGTAGTAGCATCAAAATCACAATCACATTCAGAACATGTGATTTCATGTTCGTCAACATGTTTTGGATTATCTTCAAGTGTCCCATGTTTGTGGCATATTGGGCAGTAATTTTCCCAAGTTTTATTATATGGTTTATAAGAATAATATTCCCTTGCTTGTTCTGTAGAAGGTTTAGCGGTAACACTTATAGTATCATCGTTATGTTCTATATTAGATGTAGGTTCTATATCAAAATTATTAAATGTACAGTTTATTGCTAATCCATTAGAACCTTTCCATTTAATCAAATGGTCAGTTGGGTGTTTAGAAACTCCTTTAAATTCTAAGTTTTCAACTGTTACATTGTTTGATTTGATATTAAATGCGGGATCATCTATGTTTTTACAAACAATCGAATTATTATTTCCATTTAATGTAATTTTCTTACTTATTTGGATTGTTTTATTAAGTTTAAATCCTTTGGTAATCTTAATCACATCATTTTTAGAACATTTTTTTAAACTGTTATCTAACTGTTTAGCATTTCTAACATTCCAAGTTTTAATAGTGGATTGGTTTGTTTTTGAGTATGAATTTTTATTTAATTCTCCAAAGCTACATCTTTCCATTTGTCCAGTGTCGTCTTCCCATTTTATTGGGTTGGATGAATAAAATCCTTTAAAATCACTATTTAATATGGAACCCTTGCTTCCAGTCCAGTCTATAAAATATTCATATTTTTTTGAGTTACTATCAAATTTTAAATCTTTGATTGTAACATTATTTCCAGATATATTCAATGCAATATCTAAATTAGAAGTAATTAATTTTTTATTATTACCGTTTATAATAATAGTTTTATCTATATTAATAGGTTTTTTAATTTTAATGTCTTTGGTAATATTAATTATATCTCCTTTAGAACTTTTTTCAATAGCTTTCTTCAAGGCTGAATAATTACCGACATTCCAATTATGATGTTCTAATTTAGAATTTTTATTTTTTTTAGATTTATTATCATGTGTCTTTTTTTCGTTAAGTTTATTAAAAGTTAATTCTTCTCCTTTTGAATAATTAACTTTAGTAGGATGTAATCCTATATTTAAATCACTGTTCATAATTGTATCTTCTAGTTTTGAACTAGTATTATCTAATGTATGATTAGTATTTGCGAAAGATACATTTACACATAATAATATTAGAAAAAATATGACTGGAAATATTATCTTTTTATTTCTCATAAATTCCACATCATAATTATTAGAAAATTAATATTTTATTCTAATTTTACTTTGTAAATTTTAGGTTTTAATAAACCTACTTTATTATTTGTCATATGTATATTTAAACTTTTCTCATAATTCTTCTTATTTGTCTTATTTTTCAATTTAAAAGATTATTAGTTGTTTAATCAAGTATTAAATTGTTTAAACATGTTTATAAATTGATGTTGTTGGTATTTGTTTAGTTAAGATTATGTTTTGATTTTTCATTTATTCTTATGATTTTGTTCGTTGTATTTAATTTTTTAATAAATTTTGTTTTTTATTAATTATTCTATTTATCTCATAATTTTTCATTTCGATGTGTTGTTTGTATCTAGTTAATATTGTATTGTATTATGAAATATTTTCTATCTAAATACAAAGATGATAATATTTTTATGGTATTAAATTATAGTATCTCTATTTATTATTCAGGTTTGTTTTTATCATGACTAAAGTTATATCTTTTAAATGTATTGGGAATAGTGGATTTTTATCATTAATTGATTCTTTACTTGCAATTTTACTTGTTTTAATGGCTTTAATGGCTTTTAATCTGTTGTTAGATGATGGTTCTGATTCTTTATCTGAAGATGTAAATATGTTTAAAACAAGTCAAGATATTATGGAAATTATGTCTTCATCTATTGATAGTAAAGATTATTCTATGATTGCTGAGATTTCATATACTTTAAATAAGTATAATAATTCTAAATCTGCTCAAAGAGAAGTTTCAGATAAATTAGTTGGATTCTTTAATAAATACTTAAAAGGAGTTCATTATTCTTTTGTTGAGAATAATCAATTAAAAGGTAAAGAACTTGCAGCTGATGGGGATAGGTTCTCATCAAATAATCTGACAGTAGCTACTAGAATTTATGAAAATTATTCTTACCAACTTTATGTTTGGTAATTTTTTATTTTACTTTTTTTATTTTTTTTAGTTGTTGTTGTGGTTTTTTATTTTTTTATATGATAAAAATTTATTTTACTTTTTATTGTTTTTTAGATTTTAATTTTTATTCTTACATTATATGTGTTATTTTGGTAAGTTTTATATACTAAAAAAGCTAATATTTAATTAGACTATAATATTAGTATATTTTATTATTCTATATAGTCATTTTAACTTGTTTTTTGCCCTGATGGTGTAGTTTGGATAACACGTGGGACTGCGGATCCCATTCCCCGGGTTCAAATCCCGGTCAGGGCATTTTTTATTTATTCATGTTTTAGTTCTATATTTTACTAACTTTTATTGTTTTATTAATTGTTTTTAAAATATTATTTGAATTAATTAAATTTGATATTTGATATTGGGGATACTTATGCTTAATGCGAATACTTATGTTACTGATGAAGAAGGTATTGGTGGAACTATCAGAAATCGTTGGGAAGATTTTTATGTTGAAGAACTTCCAGATATGGTTCCTGATGGTGAAGGTCCAAATATTTGGATTTGGATAGAGAAACTTGGTAGAACTACAATGGATGTTATGTTAGACATTGCTAGAGATTTACATATTGATAGGAAAAGATTGGGTTTTGCTGGAATGAAAGACCGTAATGCTATAACTCGTCAATGGATTTGTATCTCTAATATGGATTCTGATGAACAATTTAAACAAGTAGAATCTTTGGCAGGTTCTATTAAAAATACTGAGTTTTTAAAAGTAATTAGAGGTCGTAAAAAGCTTAGAATGGGACAACTTAAAGGAAATAAATTTAGAATTCTCATTAAAGATATTGAAGGTATGGATAGTGGGGATGTTGAGATTAGAGAAAAGTCTATAGAAAATGCTGCTAAAAGAGCAGAATCTATTTTAAAGAAACTTGAAATTACTGGTGTTCCTAATTATTTTGGATGGCAAAGATTTGGTAAACCAAGAACAAGCACTCATCTTGTTGGGGAAGCACTTATAGAAAATGATTTGAAAGAAGCAGTTAGAAGATATATTGGAAATCCTTCTCCTGAAGAATCTGAAGATTCACGTAAAGCTCGTCAAGCTTATGATGATGGTGATTTAGAAAAATCTTTAGAATTAATGCATGGTGGAATGCGTTATGAAAAAATGATGCTTCGTGTTCTCTTAAAAGAGCAAAATAAATCGATTAGAAAAATAGCTGAAAAAGAAGGAATTTCTATAGAGGATGTTGATAAAACTCAAATTGAATTATCTGATAAAGCTTATAAAAATGCAATTCATGCTCTTCCAAAACCTTTACAAAGAATGTTTGTTCATGCTTATCAGTCTTATTTATTTAATGCTACTGTTAGTGAAAGAGTAGCTATGGGTATGGATAAGTATATTGAAGGAGATATTTTAATTGATAAAGAAGAACATATTGTAAGAGATAAAACTCCTGAAGAATTCCAAGAGCTTGTTTCAACTTTTGAAGTTAATCAAACCTGTCCTCTTTATGGTACTAAAGTTCCATTTGCTGGTGGTGAAGTTGGTGAAATGGAAAAATCTGTCTTAGACTCTTATGGTAGAACTAAAGAAGACTTCGAATGTCCTAAAATGCCTCGTTTAGGAAGTCATGGTTTAAGAAGAGCTATGAGATTTCAGGTATGGGATTCATCAGTTGTTCCAACTGAAGATGGTGTTTTAGTAGAATTCTCTATAGATAAGGGTTCTTATGCTACTTCTGTACTTAGAGAAGTTATGAAAAAAGATGTAGTTTAATTATCTATTTTTATTATCTTTTTATTATCTTTTTATTTTTATTCTTATTTTTATTTCGTCAACTAAATACTTTAGTTATACGGATTATGTCATTTTTAGAACATCTATTTAAACTTTTATTTAATTGTTTAGCATTTCTAACATTCCAAACTTTGATCTTTGATTGATTTATTGTTTCATTTTTAGTATTTAGATTTCCAAAACTACATTTTTCTAATGTGATGTTTGAGAATACTAATTTTAGTATTATTGCTGTGTGAGTAGGTTTAATGCTAAGGGTTAAGAATATTATGGGGGTAATTTTTTGTTAATAATCATCTGATGATGTTGGATGGTGCTATTTTCTTGATGGAGATTTTGGTGCTATTTGGCAGAATTGGTGGGGGAACTATGAAACTTATTTGGGGCAGTGGATTATTAGTTGAATGGAAATCTATAGGGCCTAATAAAAAACATGATGATGACTGTCCTTTATCTTATAATCCTATAAAATAAAATAGTTTTTTATTTTTTTTATTTTATTTTTTTCTTATTTTAATTAGTTTATTTGCTTAAACAAGTATTTATTTGTCTATGCAAGTTTAAATAAGCTTATATGTTGGTTTGAATAGATTATTATGTGTTTCTAGAATTTTTTTTGATTTTTTATAATCTTGGATGTAATTTTTTCATGATATAATTATATTTTTTTGTACTGAAAATTATATTGTTTTTTTCTAGATGGAATTAATTTATTATTTTAGTTATGTGGAGGTTTTTTTATTGATTAAAGCTAAGTTTTTTTCCATTTTGGTTATTGTTTTGATGGTTTTTTC
>JAKSUF010000108.1 GCA_024409145.1 archaeon
TGTATTCTTTTATTTGCTTTTGATTTTATATGTATTGATATTGGATTTGATAAATCTTATCAGATTTGATAAAGATTATCAAATTTTTATTTAAATAAATAATTATTTAATGTGATTTTATGGATAAGAAAAAACTTACAATTATTGCTGTAATTATTGTGGCTATTGTAGCTATAGGTGCATATTTTGCAACTAGTGCTGGTAGTGACACTATAAAAATTGGTCACTTACCTTCTGATCATGATTCTGCATTGTTTGTAGCTGAAGCTCAAAATCAATTTGAATCTCAAGGACTTAAAGTAGAAACTGTTCAATTTAATAATGGTGGAGACTTAATGACTGCTATTGCTAGTGGAGATATTGATATTGGTTATGCTGGAATTACTCCTGTATTATCTTCTATTGAAAAAGGAGTTCCTGTAAAAGTAGTATCTGGTGCTCAAACTGAAGGTAGTGGTGTAGTTGTTGCTAAAAATTCTGGTATTACTTCTTTTGATGATTTAAAAGGTAAAGATGTTGCAACTCCTGGAGAAGCAACTATTCAAAATATGCTTTTAACTTATGCTCTTAAAAAAGAAGGAATAAATACTAAAGATATTGAATTTACTGCTATGAAAGCAGCTCAAATGAATGATGCATTAAAAGCAGGTAAAATTGATGCTATGATTACTTGGGAACCATATTCTTCCATTGCGGTTAATAATGGTTATGGTGAGTTACTTGCTAATACTTCTCAAATTCTCCCAGGACACCCATGTTGTGTAGTTGTAGCTAGAGAAGACTTCATTAATAATCATCCTGATGAATTGAAAAAGATTTTAGCTATTCACAAAAATGCTACTGACTTTGTAAATAAAAACCCTTCAGAAGCTGCTAAGTTATTACCTGAAGATATTGTTCCAGATAAATCTTTACAAGCAAGTGTACTTAATGCTACTAACTTTGTTTCTGGTTTAGATGATTCATACAAAGATAATGTTCTTAAATTTGTAGATATTGAAGTTGAATTAGGTTTATTACAAAAATCTATTAGTTCCGATAAGATATTTGCAGATATTTAATAATATTTTTAGAGAGTAATTAGTAGTTTTTAATTAGTAGTTTTTAACTACTAATTCTTTTTCTTTTTATTTTTAGAGTTATTAAATTAATTTTAGATAGTGATTATTTTGAAGTTTGAAAAAAAGTTGTTACCTTTTATATTGCCTATTTTACTTATTGTTGTCTGGTATATTATTACTAGTGGTTTGAATTTAGTTCCATATTATATTTTACCTAGTCCTGTAGATGTATTTGGAGCAGGAGCTAATTTAGTAATGAATGGTAAATTATTAGATAATACAATTAACACATTAATAAAAGTATTTTTGGGTATTATCTTAGCATCAGTTGTTGCTATTCCTTTAGGTATTCTTTTAGGATGGTATGAAAGTTTAGATAAACTTAGTTCTTTAATTATTAGTATTCTTAGACCAATTCCTCCAATAGCATGGATTCCATTTTCTATTTTATGGTTTGGTATTGGATTATCTTCTGCAGTATTTGTAATATTTGTTGGTTGTGTATTCTCTGTATTAGTTTATACAATTGATGGGGTTAAAAGAACTGATAAAGTTTTAATAGAAGCTGCATCAACTTTAGGTGCTAATAATTGGGATATTTTAACTAAGGTTGTACTTCCTTCTTCATTACCTTACATAGTTTCTGGTCTTAAAGTTGGTGTTAGTATTGCTTTAATGTGTACTGTATCTGCAGAAATGATTGTATCAAGTAAAGGTTTAGGATATATGATTTTAACTGCGAGTACCTTATTTGATCCTGGAACTATGGTTGTAGGTATGATAATTATTGGTATTATTGGAATTTTATTTGACTTAGGATTTAGAAAGGCTCAGGATAAAATATTTTGGTAAGTTATATCTGAGTTTATTTTTATAGAAGGTGTTATATTGGTAATTGATATAAAAAATATCTCTAAATCATTTGCAACTAAAGATAAAGAGTTTACTGCACTTGAAGATATCAATTTATCTATTGGAGAAGGGGAGTTGATTTGTCTTTTAGGTCCTTCTGGTTGTGGAAAAACAACTCTTTTAAGACTTATTGGTGGTTTAGAAAAAGCAGATAGTGGAGAAATCTATGATAGAGGGGAACTTGTTACAGGACCATCTAAGGAAAGAGGGTTCATTTTCCAACAATATTCTCTATTTCCTTGGTTAAATGTTTTAGATAATGTAATGTTTGGTTTGAATTTATCTGGTGATAAATCTAAAGAAGAAAATCTTGCAGCTGCTGAAAGATATTTGGAAAGAGTTGGATTAGCTGAATTTAAGTATAATTATCCTCACGAGCTTTCTGGAGGTATGAAACAGAGGGTAGCTATTATTCGTTCCTTATTAAATCATACTCCAGTTTTATTAATGGATGAACCTTTTTCTGCTGTGGATATGTTAAATAGGCATAATTTACAAGAACAATTGATAGAAGTTTGGAAAAGATTTAATTCAACAATTGTCTTTGTTACTCATGATGTTGATGAAGCAGTTTATTTAGCAGATAAAATTGTTGTTATGGATAAAAAACCAGGCAGAATAAAAGAAATTGTTTCTGTTGACCTTCCTCATCCAAGACAAAGAGAATCCAAAGAATTCTTAAACTTCCAAGATCAAATTGAAAAACTTTTAGGTGTTTGGGAAATTTAAATTTCTTTTATTAAATTTCTTTTAAATTTTATCATAATTAACGAATTATGAGTTTTTTCTTTTTATTTCATTAACTTTTTAAGTTTTTTTAACTTTTATTAAATTTATATTATTTAATATAATTTTATATAAACTATTTAAATGTATAAATTAATATATAAAAATGATTAACTATTTTATAACTAAGGTGTTTAAATGAAAATAGGTATTGTACTTGGAACACGACCTGAAATTATTAAAATGGCTTCTGTAATTGATGAAATTAAAAACAGAGGGCAAGAATTATTATTAATTCACACAGGTCAACATTATGATAAAGAAATGTCTGATAATTTTTTCTTTGATTTAGAATTACCTGCTCCTAATTATAATATTCATGTAGGTTCTGGTTCTCATGGTGAACAAACTGGAAAAATGATGGAGGGTATTGAAGAAGTTCTTTTAAAAGAGAAACCTGATATTTTACTTGTTCAAGGAGATACTAATGCAGTACTTGCAGGAGCATTGGTGGCTAGTAAATTACATATTCCAGTAGGTCATGTTGAAGCAGGACTTAGGTCTTTTGATGAAACTATGCCTGAGGAGATTAATCGGCTTGTTGCCGATGCTTGTTCTAAATTGTATTTTGTTCCTACTGAAGAATCAGCTATTAATTTAATGATGGAAGGAATTTCTAGAAAAAGAATTTTTATCACAGGTAATACTGTCGTTGATGCTTGTTTTAGAAATCTTAAAATTTCTAAATCTCGTTCTATTGATAAATATGATAAAGGTTTAGTTGATTTGGATATTGATAATATGGAAAATATTGTTACCTTAACTATGCACAGAGCTGAAACTGTAGATATTAAAGAACGTGTAGAGAATATTATTGGTGCAATTGAAGAATTAAGTGAAATGAATATTATTTTTCCTATTCATCCTAGAACTAAAAAAATGTTAGAGAATTTTGGTTTATTAGATAAATTAAATTCTATGGGTCATGTTCATATTATTAAACCTGTAGGTTATCTTGATTTTTTATTACTTATTTCAAAATCTACTTTTATTTTAACTGATTCTGGAGGTCTTCAAGAGGAAGCAATTACTCTTGATGTTCCTGCTTTAACTTTACGTTATAATACTGAACGTCCAGAGACTGTCACTGCAGGGGGAAATATTCTTGTGGGTTCTGATAAAGAAGTTATTTTGGAAAATGCTAGAAAAATATTAGATTCTGAAGAATTTGCTAATAAAATGAAATCTGCAGTTAATCCATATGGTGTGGGAGATGCTGCTAAAATTATGTTAGATGTTATTTTAGAAGCTGATGAAAATAATGAATTAATTATTTCTGCACCTGATGAAGTTATGAGTACTTTTACTCGTAAAGTAATAACTTTAGATAAAGATATTTCTGTTAATGAGTTCGAAGAAGATAATAATTTAGTAAAGATGGTTTTAGATGGTGAAAATATTAAATTCCCATATGATGATTTAAACTTAAATGGTTTAACTGTTATTTATGATTGTTATTAATTATTGTGTAAAATTTAGTATTATTGATTTATGATTGTATTAATTTGGTGTTGAATTTGCTCTATTATTTCTATTTTAATTTAGGGTTGAATTTATACACTGTTATTTAGTGGGTTACTAAGGTAATAATATGTATGATTTGTCTAATGTAAATAAAGAGTCTATCTTAATATTTGAGTATTTCACAGCTTCTGGTGAAAATGATCCTTCAATTATTTCTGAAGCTAAAGAAATTATTCGTTCTTTAGTTTTAGATTTGAAAGAGTTAGATATTTATGTTTTAATTTCTGATAAGTTTGAAAATATATTTGATGATATTGTTGGAGATTCTAAGATTAATCTTATTAAAATTGAATCTAAATCTGAAAATTCTTTAGAAAATTGGTTGGAAAATAATGTAAATATATTTTCAAGAGCTATGTTTATTGCTGCTGAAAATAATGGTAATTTGTATAATATAACAAAGATTCTTGAATCTAATGATGTGGAAATTTATGGATCCGATTCTTATGCTGTTAAATTAGCTTCTGATAAATTTGAAACCTTTGATTATTTTTATGGTAAGTTAAAACAGCCGGAAACATTTAATATTTTATTCAATGCTAAAACATATTGGAAACGAGCTATTCAAATATTTTTTGATAAAATTAATGGGGATTATGGGAATAACTCTGATAATGATGTTCCTATATTACAAAAACCTAAGGATATTCCAGTTTTAGATAACTCTGATAAAGATGTTATAAAAGATAATAAATTAATTCTTAAACCTCGTTTTGGAGTTGATTGTGAAAATATTAAACTTATTAAATCAAAACTTGATATTGATGATTTGGAATCTATTGAATCTGGGTCTCGTTTTGTAGTTCAAGAATTTATTGGAGGTATTGTTGCAAGTGTTAGTTTAATTTCTGATGGTAAAACTGCAATCCCTATTAGTCTTAATAAACAAATTGTTGAGATTAATGAAAATGGCGGAAAATATATTGGAGGGGAACTTCCATTTGAGCATCCTTTAAAAGAAGATGCATTTAAATTGGCTAAATTAGCTTGTGAATATGTTCCGGGTATTAAAGGATTTGTTGGTGTAGATATAATTATTAATGAAGATGAAAATGAAGTTTATCTTATTGAGATTAATTCTCGTTTCACTACTTCTTATGTTGGTCTTCAAAGAGTAGCTAATTTCAATATAGCAAAGTCATCTATTGATTTATTGGATGGAAAAATTAATTCAGATGATGTTCAAAACTTAATAAGTTATAGTAATAAAGTTAGTTTTTTAAAAGATGAAAATGGAATTTTATCTATTAATGTTGAAGATTAATTGTTATGTTG
>JAKSUF010000109.1 GCA_024409145.1 archaeon
TCACCCACTTTAATTTTAATATATATATTTAAATAAATCTATAAATATGAAATATTAATTTTTTTGCTTTACACAAAAAAAGAACAAGTTATCTTGTTCTTTGTTGATCATATATTAAATGCATTGTATCATCACCAATTTGTTCTAATACAGTAGCAAATCCTTCTCTATTAAAAGGTATATCTTCTACTACATATCTATAGTCATAATTAATAGCATTTATAGCCATTGCATAATCTACTAAAATATCTTTGCACATTGGTGAAAGATTATCATATTTAACTTCGTATCCATTGATTCTAAATGTAAACGCATAATAAGCTAATTTATAGTAATCAGATATGAATTGTTGATGTAATCTTTCAAATTCAGTGAAATTGCTTTCATATATAGCTTTAATCATACTATTTCTTAAATCTTCGAAATACTTACAAGTTAAATAATCGATTGTATCGTTAGGAAAATTATTTTGGAATGATAATGTTGTAAATCCTTCCATTCTAACTCCATTTTCAATATAATCTGAAGCTTCAAATACATCTTGGAAGCAAAGATTCATAATAGAACCAGATTGATCTCTATATGCTTCTAAATCAGTATTTCCATATTGATATGAATTATAAATGATATCACCAATTGCTTCTAAATCATTTAGAGCCCCTTGAGTTTGTTGATAAAACTCACCAGTTTGTGTTACTTGATATCCATCATCAGTTTGTGTGTATTGAGTTTGGAATGTTGTTGTTCCAGTTACTTCTCTTCCTTCATATGGATTATCTCTTTTTATTATTAAGTTACTTCCTAATACTAATGCAAATATTGCACAAACAGAAGTTATCTTAATAGCAGTTTTAACTGGATGATGTTCTTTTTTCTTTTTTAACTCACTAAGAACTACTAAATGACCATTGAAAATATCATCAGTTTTATAACCCATATCTTCAAATTCACTTTTTAGTAATTCTACTTCGTCTTTGCAATCATCATCTTTATATGTAACTATTTCTCCATCTTTATAGGCTAATGATAATCTAATTACATTACCATCGCCATCAAGTCTAGTAGAAACTTTTGTAATATCTTTAATATTACCCATATATTACACCTCTAATCTATTTTGATCTTGTCATGTTTAATCTTGCTTGTGAAACCATATCATCAACATCTTGTTGTGTATAAGTTGCACCATTTCTATAATATTTCTTTAATCCAGAAATCATATTTAAAATATGTTCTTTACCAGCTGGTGATAAATCTTCAAAGTATGCGGAATGTCCGTAGTATTCTACTGGAGCTCCTCCTAATACTATTTCCATTAATTGACCCATTGAATAATCATAATCAGCTACAATTGCATCAGTATGTTCATAAATATCATAATCTAATATTTCATATCTTTCAGAAACAAAATTATGAATTACACCAAGAATAGCTTCATCATTCCAAACATCAGTAGGAACAGATACTCTATTTTCATTTGTTAATGTTGAAATATCACTTGCATCACCATTATATTGGTTTCTAACTACCTCTTCAGTATAAACTTTTCCATGCATAAATAAGTATGGAGATTTGTGATTTAATACAGAAGCTAAATGATGTCCTCCTACAGCTAATGTAACTAATGCTACACCAATGCAAGTAATCTTAATTCCTTTATGAGATTTTTTACCTTTTTTATCTCCTTTGCCTTTTTTGTCTCTTCTTCGATCTTCTTCCTCTTCTTCTTCCTCTTCTTCAGGTTCTGCTTCTTCTTCACGAGGAGCTCTAAATCTCATATATTTTTCAGCTAATTCATTATATTTATTATTAACATGTTCTGGTATAGCGATTCCTTTTTCAGATAAGTAATCAACTATTTTTTCAGCCATATTATATAAATATACAACATCTGCTTCTTCTGTTACTTCTTTATTAACAATAATTTCTAATAATTCTATTATTTCTAATTCTGTTAATCTTTCAAAATGATATACTCCAGTTCCTTTATCATATATTTCATCGATAAATCTAATTAATTTATCATCTTCATCTTCTGGACCAACTGGTTTTTCTACACGTGGTGGTTCTTCAGGTTTGCCACCTTTTTCTCTTTTTAATTCATCTATTCTATCTGCTAATTTTCCTATATCATCAGCTTGATCTCTTCTAAAACTAGATTTTCTTTTTAGTAATTCTGTGTTAATTTTATCAAATTGTTGCATCAAGAATTCTAAATCTTTTAATTCAGTCTTTCTAGAAGTTTCTCTTAATAATAAATCTGTTAATCTTAATAAATATTTATCAGGGATTTTACTAAAGTCTACAGTTTCTTTTGCCATAACTTTATCAAGCAAATCGAAAGCATCATATGTAGTTTCTGGTTTCTCTTCACGTGGTGGCTTTGGTGCACCTTCTTCGCGGCGTGAAGCAGCAACTATTTTTTGATCTATAGCATCAAATCTATTAGATTGAACTGCATCAAATTCGAAACTTAATCTAATATGTTCTAAAGCAGCAAAGTATTTTTCAACTTTTTTAATATCAGCTTCTTTTTCAGCTGCTGCTAATAAATCTTCAACTAAATCATTCAATGTTTCTTCATCTAGTGTTTTAAAGTCTATAGTTTCTCCTCTTAATATTTTTTCTACATAGTTTACTTTATCCCTTGATCCTTTTTCTCCTGAACTATAATAAAATGGCATAATCATCCCTCCGTCTTTATATACTATTCTAATTATATTATATTATTGCATATAAAAAAAATCAATAAAATTGATTCTTTTAATTGTGTCTAGTGTTAAGTATAAATAGCATTCTATATCTATCGCAATAATCTTTTTTTAATATTAATTCTGATTTATCAAAATACTCTTTTGCTAATTCAGAAATTTCTTGATAAATAAGACTATTTAGTTCTAATCCAATAATGAATTCTTCATTTAAATGTTCCTTACATTCTTTAAAGATTCTTTCATATATAGCTAATCCATTATTATCTGCATATAAAGCTAAATGTGGTTCATTATTCTTTACTAAGTCCATTATTTCTTCGTTGAATCCAATATATGGAGGATTACTAATAATAACATCAAATTTATCATTAATATTATTAAATAAATCACTTTCAATAGTATTTACTTCTAGATTTAATCTTTTTGAGTTTTCTCTAGCTACTTCTAGTGCTTCTTTTGAAATATCAGATAGAGTTACATTAGAATTTATTTTACTTTTTAAAGTTAATCCAATGCATCCACTACCTGTACATAAATCTAGTATATTAGGATTTTTAAAGTATTTATTTATTAATTCTATTGATTCCATAACTAATTGCTCTGTTTCAAATCTTGGAATTAATACATTTTTATTAACTATAAAGTTTAAATCACAAAAGTCTACATTACCTATAACATATTGTATTGGTTCATTATTTTTGATTCTTTCAACTTTAGATTTATAATCACTAACAAATTCTTCATCTAATTTTTTATCATATATGGTATATAAATCCATTAATTTTATATTAAATAAAGCGCATAACAAATTACGCGCTAAATCTTCTTCTATAACGGATTTACCATATTCTAGTAAATCTCTTATTTTCATTATTCTTCAGTACCTGACAATTTTCTCTTTTGATCTTCAGTAATTAAAGCTTGAATAACTTGTTCTAAGTCTCCATCCATAACTCTATCTAAATTATTAGTAGTAAATCCAATTCTGTGATCAGTTACTCTATTTTGTGGATAGTTATATGTTCTAATCTTTTCTGAACGATCTCCTGTACCTATTTTAGATTTTCTATCAGCACCAACAGCTTCATCTTGAGCTCTTTGTTTTGCATCGAATAATCTTGCTCTTAATACTTTCATAGCTTGTTCTTTATTTTGAATTTGACTTCTTTCATTTTGACAAGTAACTACTGTATTTGTAGGTATATGTGTAATTCTAACTGCAGATGGTGTTGTATTAACTCCTTGTCCACCATGTCCTGATGCGCAATATACATCAATTCTTAAATCGTTAGGGTTAATATCAATACTTACATCATCAATTTCAGGCATTACTAATACTGTTGCAGTAGATGTTTGAATACGTCCGTTTGCTTCAGTTTCAGGAACTCTTTGTACTCTATGTGATCCACTTTCATATTTTAATTTAGAATATACATTGTCACCTTTAACAATAAATTCTATTTGAGCAAATCCACCAGCAGCACCTTCACTTGCATCTACAATTTCTAATTTCCATCCGTTATTTTCAATGTATTTTTGATACATTCTGAATAAGTCTCCAGCAAAAATATTTCCTTCATCTCCACCGGCTGCACCACGAATTTCCATTACAACGTTTTTACCATCGTTTTCATCTTTTGGAATTAATAATATTTCTATTTCATGTTCTAATTCTTCTTTTTGTGCTGTTAAATTAGAAATTTCTTCTCTTGCAAATTCACCCATTTCTGGATCATCTTTTAATTCTTTAGCTTCTTCTAAATCGCTTAAAATCTTTTTGTATTTTTGATAAGCTTCATAAGAATCAATAATATTTGCTCTTTCTTTTGATAATTCCATTGATTTCTTTATATCACTTAAAACAGATGGGTCCATAAGTAATCCATCTATTTCATTCATTCTTTTTTCTATTAATTCTAATCTTTCTATCATAATGACCTCCTTTATTATTATTAATTGAAATAATAACTCTAGTTGTCTTCTATTTCCATATCTTCGTCATCAACTACTACTAAATCATCAAGACCATCGTCTTCGTCATCGTCGAATGTTTCATCATCACTTGAATCATCTTCTTCAAAGTTTAGATCATCTTCGTCTTCACTGATTTCATCTTCTGATTCTTCTTCATTTTCGTTGATTTCTTCATCGTCTTCATCTTCAGCAATCTTAATAATTACTTTATTTGAAGCATATCTATCTCTTAAATCCCATTTTCCATCTATTAATACAAATCTCTTATCCTTAGTTAAAGCAGTATAATAATCTGCAATTTTCTTATCAATAGTGGATTCTGGTAATTCTAGTAATTCTACAATCTTTTTGAATAAATCTAATGTACTTTGACTTCTTTTAGAGTTTTGTAACATTAAATAAGTAATATCAATATTAGATAAATTTTCAACATCTGATTTTTTTAATTTCATAATATTTCTCCTAACTCAAAATTAAAACATATTTAAATAATAAAATCAATATAAAATTTCATATTCATTAATGACGTCATCATCAACTAATCTGTACCTTACTAAAAAGCTTTTATTATCCTTTTTAAGTAATAATGTTTCTATATCTTTTGAAAACATTTTATTAAATTTTTTAATAGTAACTTCTATAATGTTTTTATTAAAATCTATATTAAATAAGTAATCTCTATTTTCTCGTACAAGAATATCATCTTTACAATTTAATATAACTTTAGTATCTGCATTATCAACATATTTAATTGTGTCATCAATAATGATTGCATTTGTATCAAATACATCATTCTTATTATTAGTCATATCACTAAATTTAACTTGAATAGTTTTCATAAAATCCCCTTTTCACGTGTAAATT
>JAKSUF010000011.1 GCA_024409145.1 archaeon
TAAATTAGAATTTAAATATTATTTGTTCGTAAAAAAAGAAAAATAAAAAGTTAGGGAGATAAATTATTATTTGTCGTCCTAACTTTTTTCTATTTTTTCTAGTTTTTTTGGTGGTAAATTTTTGTTTATCATCTTAAAGAAAAAAGAAAAAATTAGGACACCATCACCATATAACATTGTTATAAAACCTGTCCTAAAAAACTTTAAAAAAGAAGAAAAATAAATACATAAAATAAGAAAAAGAAGAAAAAATAAGTAGGGTTTAAATAAATTTGTTAAATGAAAATATTACGAAACGATGGTGAACAGTTAATTTGGTTAGATTATTGTGGTTATCATTTAAGAGATAATCAACAAGATCTAACAATTTATCAAGCTATTGTTTTACAAAATGGTTGATTATGCCTTTATTGATAAATGAATGAAGTTAAGTATTAATCTATTTTTTTAATTATTAACTATTATTAGCTAATATTTTACTCTAAATTAATATTTTAAAATATTAAATTATATATAATTTAAAAGATAAAGTTTAATTATAGTCTTGTTATTTTTAACAGGAATTGTAAATTATTTTTAATATTGATGTAGGTTATAAAAATGATATCTGTAGCTATTAATGGATTTGGAACTATAGGTAAAAGAGTAGCTGATGCTGTAGCTGCTCAAGATGATATGAAAGTTGTGGGTGTAAGTAAAACTAGACCTAACTTTGAAGCAAAAACTGCTGTAAATGAAAAAGGATATGATTTGTATATTGGAATTCCTGAAAGAGAACACTTATTTAAAGAAGCAGGAATTGAAATTGCAGGAACTGTTGAAGATATGGTTCAAGAAGCAGATATTGTTGTTGACTGTACTCCTGGTAATATAGGTCCTCAAAATCTTGAAATGTATAAAAAAGCTGGTGTGAAAGCGATTTATCAAGGTGGGGAAGACCATGAATTAACTGGCTTATCTTTTAACTCTTTTTCTAACTATGATGATTCTTTTGGAGCAGACTATACTAGAGTTGTTTCTTGTAACACTACAGGATTAACTCGTACTTTACATACTTTAAACCCATTGGTAGATATTAAAAAAGTACGTGCGGTAATGGTTCGTCGTGGTTCTGACCCTTCAGAAGTTAAAAAAGGTCCTATTAATGCTATTGTACCTAACCCTCCAAAAGTACCTTCTCACCATGGTCCTGATGTAAAAACTGTTATGAATGGTATTGATGTTACTACCATGGCACTATTAGTACCTACTACTCTTATGCATCAACATAACTTAATGGTTGAGATTGGTAATGATGTTTCTAGAGATGATGTTATAGAAGCTCTTGAAAAACGTTCTAGAGTTATGGTTGTTGAAGCTGCTGAAGGATTAGGTTCTACTGCAGAACTTATGGAATATGCTAAAGATCTTGGAAGAAGTAGAAATGATTTATATGAAATTCCGGTATGGAAAGAATCTATTAATGTTGTAAATAATGAATTGTTCTATATGCAAGCAGTACACCAAGAATCAGATGTAGTTCCTGAAAATGTTGATGCAATTCGTGCAATGATGGAATTAGAATCTGATAATGAAAAATCTATAGCTAAAACTAATAAAGCTATGGGTATTTTATAATTGAATTTTTTAATTCAATTTTATTTTTTTTATTTTTACTATTTTTTATTTTTAATTTTTTATATTTTTTATTATTTTATTTAACTATCTTTTGGTGATTTTATGGATGATGTTATTTTTGGACCTGCAGGTAAACCTATTGAATATAAAGGAAAAGCTTTTTTATCTCCTGAATTTTTAGGCCCTAAGGGACTTCATGCTTTTGAATATCAATCTACTTATGGGGTTAGAATAGGTGAAAGTTCTGCTTTAAAACTTAGAGATTCTGCAAAAAATAATAATGTTCTTGTTTCAATGCATTGTCCTTATTATATTAATTTAGCTTCTAAAGAAGATGATAAAATTGATAGTTCTATTGAACGTTTAATTCAATCTGCTCGTGTTGGCGAGTACATGGGTGCTTATAGGCTTGTTTTTCATCCGGGGTTTTACTCAAATAGAAAACCTGATATTGTTTTAGATTTAGCTAAACAGACTTGTGTTGATCTTTTAGAACGTTGTGATGAAGAAGGGATTGAAAATTTTACATTTTCTCCAGAAACAACTGGTAAACGTTCTCAATTAGGTAATATTGATGAAATTATAGAGTTATGTAGTAGTTTTGAACATTTTGAACCTACTATTGATTTCGCTCATGTTCATGCAAGAGGAAGAGGAATTCTAAATAAAAAAGAAGATTATAATTGTATTTTTTCAAAAATTGAAGATAATTTAGAAATAGATAGATTGCATTGTCATTTTACAACTATTGAATATACTTATGCTGGTGAAAGAAAACACCATACTTTGGCTGAAGAAGACAAATATGGTCCTTATATTAAAGATTTGCTTATTAATCTGATAGAAAATGGTTGGAAAGCAACTATTATTTGTGAAACTCCTTTAATTGATCAAGATGCACTTAAAATGAAGGAGTTATATGATTCATTAAGATAATTTTTTATCTTTTCTTTTTTTAGTTTTTGTTTTTGTGATGATATGTGATTTTGGTGTTTTGTCTTTTCTTTTTTTAATCTATTTTTTATATTTTAGTCTTCTTATTATAGATAAATTATTGGTTATTTTTTAAAAATATTTTCGCATAATTTAATTAATTCTTTATCATTTTCAATTGCCGCTTTTTTAATATTTGATGAAATATCAAAGAAAATTTTGTTAACTATTGACTTTGTCATGTTATCAATGGTTTTAATACCCTTCCCATCTATATCTTCTATTTTAATTATTCCTTTTTGCATCTCATGTTGGCGTATCTCTTCCATAGATGTTCTTAAATTACCAAGTAATTCATTTACTTCCATTAAATTAAATGATTCTTTAAGTAAATTGAACTCTTCATTGATGATATTCATAGCTTCTTTAACTTCATTTTCACGAAGCTTTTTTGTCTTATCTGCTATTCCTCTAAGGTCATCAATATTTAATAATTTAAGGCCTAATTCTGCAACATCATCAGTTACATCTCTAGGATTTGCAATGTCAATTATCACGGTTTTATGATTATTATCTTTGTCTAAATATTTTTCGACTCTTTCTTTAGTTAGTATTGGATGTGGTGATCCAGTTGCAGTAATTATTACATCTGCTTTATTAAATTGTTCTTCAATATCATCTATAAGAATTGCTTCACCATCTAATTCTTTAGCTAATCTTACAGCTTTATAATATGTTCTATTTGCTACAAATATTGCTTTTAAGTTCTTTTCAGCTAATGCTTTAGCTACAAGAGTTCCCATCTTACCTGCACCTAATACAAGAACACATTTTTCTTTTAAACTTCCAAGGTATTCTTCTGCCAAATCTACTGCAGCTGATCCAATGGAAATAGATCCTTGGTTAATTTTAGTTTTATTTCTAACTACTTGGCCTACATGTATTGCTTTTGTAAAAATAGTGTCTAATGTCTTTGATACATGATTTTCTTTTTTAGCTTTTTGAAAAGCATCTTTTGTTTGTCCTAGAATCTGGTCTTCACCTATAATCATAGATTCTAAGCTTGATGTCATTTTGAATAAATGTAAAATTGCATCATCATCATATTCTATAATTATATTTTTATTTTCGGATGTTATAATATTGTCTTCATGGTTATAATTTTCACAGTTAATATAATATTCGTATCTATTGCATGTGTTGATTTCTATGTATTCTTCAATATCAAATTTATTTTTTAATTCATAGAATAAGTCTTTTAAATTATTTGATACTTCTTCCATTGTTTGTATGTCTGCAACAGTATAATCTACACGGATATTGATTATCAATATTATTCCCCAAAAAAGTTATTAGAATTTTATGAATTTCTATATTTTTAATACTATGTTTATCTTTTTAGTAGTATTTTTATCTTAGAAATTATTCTTATTGTATATTTTTATTTTTGATTTTACGTATTAATAAAAATTTGTATTAATTCTTATTTTTCAAATATTAGCTAGGATTAAAATGGAATATTTAATTATTAGTTATTTCAGTAATTTTAGTAAATCTAATAGGTTAATTATTAATTGTTGTAATTTTTTATTCACTCATTTTTTCAATTAATTCTTCAGAATATTTCTTTGCTTCATTGAGTTGATTATTATATAAATATTTTTTTATATTTTCATCATTAAGAATTTTATAAAGATATTCTTTTCTTATTTTTTGATTATTAATTTTATTTTTTAAAATTATTCTACAATGGTCTTGAAGTTTAATTTCAAGTAAATCCTCTGGAGTTATTGTTTTTTGGATTTTCTTTCTTAATTCTTTAGCCATTAATGGGCTTTGTCCATTTGTAAATATTGAAATCTCAATGTCTCCTATCATGAAACATGTTGGAACAATTATATTTCCTTCTTCAGGTTTATCTGCACGGTTTAAAAGTTTATCTTTACTGATTGATGCAATATAATCAGATAACTTTTTATCTCCACTAGCTAATACAACAATATCTGCCCAATCGACTAATTTTTCAAGGTTTTCTAAGGGTTTTAGTATAGCTCCTTTTTCTTTTAACTCTTCTTTAATATAAGTTCCTGCAAGAATGACATTAGCTCCTTTATCAAGAAATCTATTTGCTCTTCTTGTAGCAACTTCTCCTGTTCCTAATATGAAAACATTTTTATTTTTAACTTCAAAAAAAAGAGATGTTAAACCCATATTATCACATATTTTTTTTTATTTATTGAATTATAATAATAGATTTTTAATAATAAAAAATTTAGTCTATTGGATTAATTAAAATTAGTAATTTATTGTTTATGTTTTTGGTAAGAATTAATAATTGATGATAGCAAATAGATTCTAATAAATTTGAACTTATTATTAAAATAATTTGTTTTACCATATACTATTCTTAAGAATTATTGTATAGAATAATTATTACATAATTATTCTTCTAATTCTTTCATTTTAAGTGATTTCATAGCTACTCTTAAATCATTATGTGAATCTTCAAGAACTTGCTTTGCTTCTTCTTCACTTATTTTAAATGATTCAATTAATGCTTTGGTGTTTTCTGATAATTTTTCAGGATTTTTAGCTCCTAAAATTACTTCAGATAATTCTTTTTTAAGTGTTAAGTATTCGTCATGGCTCATACCTATTTGGTTTAATGTCATGTCTCTTAAAGGACATGGTTTAGATGTTTTACAACACCATACAAGAGAACCAAAACAAGTTCCTTTTCCTTGTCCAAGTTTAGTTTCTCTACCAAATTGTTGTTTTATATCTAAGTATTCTTGAGGACTAAGTCCTACTTCTTTTAAAGCATTCATAACAGGACATGGTTTTACTGGGGGACAGCAAAATGCTAATCCTCTTACATCTCCTCCTCTACATATATGTGACGGTGCATCATCCCAAGCCATATTTTTTCCTCCATTTGTAAAAATTTAATTATTTTATTGGTTAATATAATCTAGTTAATATAATCTAGTTAATATAATCTAGTTAATATAACATATATTAAATATTTCTTATTTTTATAATATAAATATCTTTTACTATTTCTCAGTATATTTTAAATTAGTTAATCTATTTTATCATTTTTTTTATTTAACTTATTATTTGTATATCTTAAATTAAAGTTATGTGGGTTTATTTATCTAATCTAATCTAATCTAATCTAATCTAATCTAATCTAATATTCTAATTTAATAGTTAATTGATGATTTATTTTAAAAAAAGTTTTTTATAGTTTAGAAATATTTTTATTAAATTAGTGTTTTTAGATATATTAATATTTAGTTTGAAAAATAGTTAATAAAAAGAAAATAGGTTAAATTTAATTAACCTCTTAACATATCTTCTTTTTCTTCTCCAGTTAATTCTTTAACAATTTCTTCTGGAGTTCCAGTTTTAAGGAGTTTTCCTCCTCTCATTAAACTTGCTTTATCACAAACATCTAATACGAAGTCCATATCATGTGAAATAATAATAAATGTTTGGTCAAGTTCGTCTCTTGCCTTTAATATAGAATTAGTTACTATGATTCTTGTAATTGGATCCATAGTTCCTGTAGGTTCATCTAAAACAATAATATTAGGTTCTTTAATAAGAACTTGTGCAAGAGCCACTCTATGTCTTTCTCCTCCACTTAATTCATCAGGCCATTTATTTAACATTTCTCTTGATTGTTCTGTTTCAAAACCTACTGTTTCAAGGATATGTGATGCTTTAATTTTAGCAAATTCTGCAGGGAGATTTAAACTGATTGCATCAGTTAAATTGCCTAATACATCTCTGTGTGGATATAATGAATATTCTTGATGTAATAAACCTAAATATGGTGTGATACGTCCTCTATTTAAAGGACCTCCTTTTTTCATATCGATCCAGGTGTCTCCTAATTTTATATCGAGATCTCCACTACTTGGTTCGGTTAATCCCATCATCATTTTAGTAAGTGTTGTTTTTCCAGAACCACTTAATCCTACGATTCCGTATATTTCTCCATGATTAATGGTTAAACTTACACCATCAACTGCTTTTACGACTCCTCTTTCTAAAGAGTAATAATGTTTTTTGATGTTGTCGATTTTTATTTCTGGTTCGTTATGTTCTTTCTTTTCAACTTTTTCTGTTTCTGGAATTTTTTGAACGAATTTATCAACAACTTCATCAGGATCTCCTTCTTCAATAATTTCTCCTTTTTCTAACCAAATTACATAATCTGCTAATTTGCTCATTACTTCAGGCCAGTGTGAGTTAATTACCATGGTAATTCCTTCTTCTTTAACACTGTTTTCTAATGTTTTATGAAGTTTTTCAGCAGTTTGAGGGTCTAATGTTCCAGTTGGTTCGTCTGCTAAAAATAATGCTGGTTTTTTAGCTAATTGTCTTGCAAGAACTACTCTCTGTTTTTCTCCACCACTTAAATCTCTTGCAATATGTGTTACTCTATGGGTCATTTGAACCATTTCAAGTAATTCAATTGATCTGTAAACATTTTCCTCTTCATATTTACCTTCATCACCCATAGCTTTTAAAACATTATCAATTACACTATCTTCATCATATAATGCAAAATTTCTTTGTAACATGATTGAAATTCTTCTTCTGATTGCTGCTTTTTCTAATCTTCCAGCTTTCCAAAAGTTAATTTCACGAGGTTTTAATTCTCCCCCACAAATTGGGCATTTTTCTCCAATTTTGGAAGGAGTTTCAACATGTAAGCATTTTTCGTTTTCACACATTCCTACATTGAATATGACATCTCCACTATCTGGTTCATATTCTTTAGTACCTCTTAACATATTAATTAATACAGATTTTCCAGCACCACTTCTACCAAGAATTCCTAAAGTTGAACCTTCTTCGATAGTTAAATTAATATTTTTAAGAACATATTCTCCTTCATTAAAAGATTTATTAATATTTTTTAGTGTTATAAAAGACATATCTTATCCTCGTTAATTATCTTGTTAAAATTAAAATATCCTTTTTGAATTATTATTCATTAAATTTATTTGTTTTATCTTATTTATAAAAATTGTTATTTATTAATTCATTATCTAAATGTATTAATACTGTAATGTCTTCATCTAATGTATTGATTAATTTGGGCATGATGGGACACTAAACAGTTTATTTTTTCTGTTTTAATATGTCAATTTATTTTATCTATATCATAAATTTTTATTTCATTTTTTTTCTTTATTATATGATATATCAAAAGACATCTTACTCATTTTACAATTAATACTTTTTACTTTAGAATTGTGGTTTTTTTAATTTTCAATTTAATGTTTATAATTCAGTAAGTTTAAAACCTAATTTTCCTTGTATTGCTGCTCTTGCTATTGAAAAACCATCTGCTCCATATTCTAGCATTTTTTTAGCATTTTCTAAAGAAGTTATGGAATTATTTCCAATTATATAAATATTAGTTTCTTCAGATATTTTTTTTATTAAATCATAATCTGCATCAGGAACTCCTTTTTTCATTGCATCAATATGTAAATAATCCACTCCACATTCTTCAGCAATCTTAGCTATCTCTAAATCATCAACGCCCTCAACATTAGCTCTCATTTTTAGAGATACTTTTGATTTAGAATTTCTTGTCACTGTTTTAAGATAATCTTCTAAATCATGGCGTTTAAGCATGCTCTGTCCACATCCAATAGATGTTAGTTCAGGTTGTCTACAATGACAATTAATTTCAATAATATCTAAATTATCTATTTCACTTATTTTTTTAAATGGAATCGGACTTACGGCTCTTAAATTTGCTGAAACTATGATGTTTGGATATTTACTTTTTATAAAATTTACTTCATCATTTATGACTTCTTTAATTTTATCTTCTGGATAATGAAATTCTTTCCTATTTCTTTTTAAAATTTCTGCTCCTGCATTTATAGTTTCTTTATCTATATCATATCCACCGATACTCACTGCATTGAATCCATAAGGTATTAATTTTATAGCAAATTCTCCATTTGTTATTCCTGCCATTGGTGCAAGTAATTTCATTTTATTCCTCTTTAAATTTATTAAAATGAAAATGTTAAAAATAGTTTTTTAATCTTTTAAAATTAGTTATATTATAAATGAATTATTAAAAAAAATATGTAATTTATGTTTATATTAATTCTTTTTTAATGTTATTATATGTTGATTTTCTTAAATCAGTGAAAAAAAGTAATTTTTTTAGTGAAAATATAAATTCTGAGTTTAAGATATATCAACATTTAAATTATTTATAATTCTTCTACAATTTCAATCCATTTAGAATTGTTTGCGTCACGAATTATTTCTAAACCGATATCTGCCATATATGCAGCATCTTCAGCATTATCTGCTCTTCCAATTCCTGCTTTAAATCCAATATCAATTTCTTCTTTAATTTCAATAAGGATTTCTTTGATTTCATCTTCACTTAATCCATTACATGGGGACATAAAGTTATCTCCACCAATGAAGAATAATAATGCTCCTTTTTTACGTAATTTAGTCATTAAATAATGTTGTGCTTTATTAACTATGAAACTTGTATCAAAAGCAGATTCAATATCAGTTAAGGTTTCAGTTACACTATTAATATCAATATGTGCTGCTTGTACAAAACTATCTTCTGGATTTTCAATTAAGCTATCAATAGCTAAAATTTCTTTACGTTCTCCATCTTGAGCTCCTCCAGCATTTTGAAGTGCAATTGTAGCTAATTTTTGAGCTTCGTGCGGAGTTTCAGCAGCTCCAACACCCATACTTATAGTAATTGGGTATCTGTTTCTTATAGATCTTTGTATTCTTAGATGATCTTCTTTATCTAAACCATTTGTAATTGCTAACATATTGTCGAATCTTGTAAAGAATACTAAACCTTTTTTAGCAGCAACCATTCTTTGAACATCTGCAAATAATTCTGCTTGTAAAATTTGAAGGTCAGATTCAGTACGTGGTTTTGGAGTTACAGTCCATGGTCCATAGTTATCAATTTGTATTAAAGTCATTTGTATCATATATTTTCACCTAATATTACTATGTTAAGATATTTATAAAATACTATTTAAATGTATACTTTTATTTACTTTTATTTTTTAAAATTATATTTGATTTACTTCAATTGTACTTTATTTTTATCATTAGTTTAATTATTATTTTAAAAGCATGATTATATTATTAAGTATTCTAATTAAGTTTAACTTTTTTTATAATTAATTTTCTATAGTTAATTTTGCTAAGTTTATTTTATCTTCAATATTTTTCATAATTGTGTTGGTAATTTTAATATTTGGTATTATCTTTTCAAGAGTCTCTTTCATATCTAAATCTTTATTGTCTATTATTAATGTGTTTAAGAAAGATTCGTATATTTTTGCAACACCTATTGATGAACTTAAATGTCCTGATGCAGACATAAATTTTCCTGCAGGTCCACTAACGGGTTCTTCTCCAATGAATGGTGATACTGCAACAACTTCTTTTTTAATTAATTCATCTTTAACTCCCTTAAGTGAGATTATTGGCATAATTGAGGTTATTGGATTTGATGGTCCAATAATTATTTTATCTGATTTTTTAATTGATTCAATCACTTCAGGATTTGGATTTACTTTACTATAGTTTACAGATTTTACTTTTGGTTTTCCTTGGTACTTTATAAGGAAGTCATGAAATTCTACTTCTCCATGTTCTTCAGTTTCGATTTTGATTTCAGAATTTTCATTACTCATTGGAATAATTTTTGATTTAATTCCTAATTTTTTTCTTTGAATATCTACTGCTTCACTTAGTGGATATTCTTCTAAAAGTAAAGTTTTTTGTATTTTAGTAGCTCTATCTTTATCTCCAATTCTGAGTAACTCTGCTTGTCCAATTTCAGCCAATCTTTCATGAGTTATAAAAGTATCATTTTTAATACCATACCATGTATCTTCGTTAATCATATCTGTGAATGTATATAATACAGTATCAATATCTGCAGCAACATAAACTCCTGAAAAGTAATCATTTTCAACAGTATTGACAATTACATTAATTTCTTCTTCATCGTAAATTTTTTTAATTCCTTGAATTAATTTTGGAGTTCCAGTTCCTCCAGACAGTATTGTAATCATTATTTCACTTCTTTAATTTTTTTAATAGTTTTATTTATAATTTCATGTTTTTAATCTAGTTTTTTTTTAAATTAATTTTTTTAATAGTTTTATTTATAATTTCATGTTTTTAATCTAGTTTTAGATTTATTAATTAATTTGTTTCTATTATTTGTCATTATTTATCTTATTCTTTTTTGTTATTCTATTTTTAAATCATAAGTTATTTGGATTAATTTCATTGCTCTTTAAGATTATTTTTACATTTTGGACAAGGTGTATTCTCAGAAAGAGCTAATGCAATTTTCTCATTACATTTCGGGCAAGTATTATTTTCAATAATCTTTCTTCTATCTTTATAAGTTGTATTTTTAAAATCAAATATTAATATCTTAATATTTTCACTTGTATTTGATTTATTAATAATTTCTATTATCTCTTCTTCATTAAATTCAATATTATTCATTTCTGGAACATAAGTTTTAATTAAGTTATCACAATGTGGACAATAACTTTCATAAAGAAATCCTTTAAGTATTGAATCTGTCATTTTGTTAGAGTTTTCCATGGTTAGTGTTTCTTCAATAAGTTTATCCTCTTCAGTTAAATAAAATATTAAATCTTTATCTTGGAATACAAAATCACAATTTTCACATTTAAAAGTTATAATACTTCCCATTTTATCCCTTGTTTTATGATTAATAAATAATAAATAATAATTTTTAATTAAATAAATTACTATTAATATAGTTTTAATTGAGTTTAATTTCTATTAATTTATTTTCTAAATGCATCAAACTCTTTTTCTCTAATCAAAGACTTTATTCCAGATTCGGTATCTCTTAAAGTTTCAAATGCACTAAATCCTCTGATTAAAACAACTGGTATTCCTTCATTAGCTTGTCCCATTAATAATGATGCAGCGGCAGATAATTCATCAGCAGTAGCTACTTCTGTTGTTTCAAGAGCTCTACCATATAAATCTTCATCACCAATTCTCACCCAAAGTGGTTTAATTCCAGAACAACCAATTGCAGTTCCAATAGCTCCAACTCTAAATGCACGTCCTTGAGTATCTGTTATTATAACTGCAAGTTCTTTGTTGGTTTCTTTTTCTAAACTTTCTCTTATTTCTTTTGCAGATTTATCTGGGTTTTCTGGCATTGGAGTAGCTAATCCATCTGCAGCATTTGATTCATCTATTCCTGCATTTGCACATACAAAACCATGTTTTGTTTCAGTAACAATAAAATTAGGTCCTACAACAACTATTTCATTAGATTCATTAAGAACTGCTTGGATAAGTTTTGGATCTTTTTTAGCTTTTTTAGCTATATCTTTAGCTTCATCACTTATCTCTAATTCGTCTAATTTTATGTAATTACCTTCTGCTTTTGAAATTAAAGTTTCAGCTATTAATATAATATCTCCGTCTTGTAGAGTTATATTCTCTTTTTTTAAGTCTTCAATTATTAAATTAGCAATATTGTCTCCTTTTTTTACTAAAGGGATTTCTTTTAATCCAAATAAATTAAGTGTCATAAATTCTTTTATATTTTTGTAAATATAAAAAACTTATTATATTTTTATCTATTTATTATTTAAAAGAAGATATTAAAGTTTAATAGATTACTATATGTTATATTTTAAGAGTTTTTTTTTGTTTGGTGTGTTTTTGGTGTTTTTTTAAGAATATTAAAATTAGATTTATAATAATTAGATTTAATCTAATTATTATTTTATTCAATTTATTCTGGGTTTAATCCAGAGATTTTCCAATTTCCATCATAAACTGCAGCTGCAGAACATACTGGATGTTCAAATTCTGCAAATGCTCCTTGATTGAAGATAAATTGACATGCATCTTCAGAGTTTTCAGCTTGGAATTTAACTTTTTCAGGAGTATTTTTTTCATAAGTAGAAATTAACATTGCTTCTCCATCATCTATTTTTTCAACTAATACTTTACTATCAGTTACAATTCCAATATAAACTTCTTCTTTACTAGCTACTGCAGCAATTCTTGGAGTATTATATTCATCTTTTTCATAATCCATAGTGATTAATGAATATGCAAGCGCATCTCTAATATTCATTCCAAGAGCAATTTTATCTGCAATAGGGTCAGTTTGTGATCCGTTAGATATAATTGCAATGTCATTAACTATTTTTAAACAGTTATATGCGATGTATGTATTTTTAAATATGTCTTTTTCAAATCCTTCTTTTGGGATAATAGCTGCTTCAGTTTCAAGGGATTTAACTTGTCTATTTGGGAAAGATCTGCTTGAAACTCTATATGCAACATAAGGTTTACCCCCTTCGGTTATACCTGCTGAAATTATTCTACCTAAGTACATTTTTTCATCTCTTCTTTATATTTTTAATTATTTTATGGAATAGTGGGAGTTTATAGTGGGTCTATAAACTTCTTAATACTATTTTAAGAGTATATTAATTTATTATAATTTCTCTTTTAATTTTATTTTGAATTTGGAGCATGTACTGCTTCTCTAGGATCCATTCCTGGTGGAGTCGTGATAATAATAGCATGTTCCTGTGTTTTAATCTCTATATTTCCTTTATCCAAAACTTTAGCATGGACTCCAATTGCATTTTTTTGTATTTCTGAGGACATATCCTCGCCGTTCACAGTTACTTTCTGTAAGTTTGCTACAGGTATTAAATAATACTCTGCATCACCACTACTATCAGTCATGTTAGGTTTTCCAGTTCCGGAATCATGATCTATTGCTACATTTCCGAAACTACTTGTAACGACTAAAAAGATAAGTAATGTAAATAGAATATCGATGAAAGGTACCAAATTAATTTCTGGTTCCTCCCCATCTAATTTCTTTTTATGTCTTTTTATATCAATTGCCATTGTATCATCTTCTAAAAGAGATTATTGTCTAAGTTTGCTTTCTGTAATTTCAGATTTTACATCACATTTTTCTAGAATAATGTTACTTATACTTTTTTCAAGCATACTTGGCTTAAATGAAATTTGGATGTTTGAATAAGGGTCTGCAATTTCTTTTACCATTACAACACCATTTGCTTCTTGTAAAGCATCAATTACACAAGGTATTTTCTCATAAACTCTTATTTTTATAACACCATAACTCCAGTTAGTCATTTTAGTAGCTAATTCGATTTTTTCCATTTCTGCTTCGATTTGTCCTTTAATATAAGTATTTATTGGTAAAAGAATAATAGCAACTGCAAGTCCTGTGATAGTTGTAATAAGGGATACATAAATACCTTCTGCCATCATATTAACATCTGGAGATACTCCTAATGTTTTAAAAGTCATCCAAATACCAATAACTGTACCAATTAATCCTAAGAATGGTGCAAGTTCAATAATTGTTTTTAAGGAACGCATTCCTTTTGTCATTTTACTCATTTCGACAATGAAAATTTGCTCCATACTTTCTTCAACTTCTACTTTATTTTTATATCCTATTTTCAATGCTTCAGATATAATTTTGGAAATTGGATTTTTATAATGGCTTATATTTTTTAAAGCTTCTATAGCACCTCCTCTTTCCATAGAAACAGTAACAGTTCCCATGATTTCACTAGTATTGATTTTATTGATTTTCTTAAGGTATCTTATTTTTTGTATTGATGTTAGGATACCATAAATACCTAGTAAAAGGATTATGTATGTAATTACTCCTCCACTTTGAAGCATTTCTACTAGGGTTGAAATGAAATTTTGAATTATTTCTATAATCATAGTTACCCTCTTATAATATTATTGTATATTTATACTAAAATTTAATAATAAATTATTTTTTTTATCTTAGTTTTTTTTAAGATAATAATTGAAATTTAATTATAAATTATTTTTTTTATCTTAGTTTTTTTAAGATACTGATTAAAATTTA
>JAKSUF010000110.1 GCA_024409145.1 archaeon
GTTTTTTCATATTTTTTTCTTCTCCAAACCCTAGCTCTTATTTATTATGTTAAGATTATAATAATTTAATTTAGGATTATTTTTAACTATTTTTCCTGTTGTTCTTCTTTCACTTTCATAAGATACTAAAGTAGAAATCATTCTTGGAACCATTTCCCAAGAAGAAAATAAAATAGTTTTGGAAGTATTTTCTGAATTTTTAAATACTCCTTCTGAGGGATAATATTGTTTACTTGGAGGTATCCAAAGTAAATTTTCAGAATTATTTTTAAAAACATAATTCATTAAATGATTTAAACGAGCATTATTATTTGTAATAGGTTTATAGTTATTAATCCTATTCTCAACTATCCAAAATGTTTTTTTATTCATTTTACGAATTTCATTAGGATGTTTTTCAAAATATTTTTCAAGTTTGGTCTTTAATTTATAATTTTTCATAAAAGACATAATATAAGGAGTTGATTTAATATAATCGATTGGAACATTTGTATTAATATCAATACTATCTAAAAGTTTTTGAACTTCAATATATGATTTAATATCTTCTTTAAAAACTTTTAAAGACTCTCTAACATCACTATCATCAATTAAATCTCCCATTTCTCTCTCTGTAATTCTTTCAGTTCTACAAATTGTATTATAAAGTGCATTTTCAGCATCTCTTTTAGCAGATATGATTGAGATATCTTCATTTTTTATTTCTTTTAAATGTATTGAATAATTGCTCCAAATTTCTTTAAATTCTTCTTTTTTATCTTCTTCAATATTTAAAAAGTTCATTACATCTAAAAATTCACTATAATGTGCATCAACTTGACTGTAATCAATCTCATCAATTGTAGAATACATTTTATAAGGAGTTGCAGAAAGCATTAAAATTCTTGTTGATTTATTATTAAAGAATTTATCAGTTAATTTTTTCATTTCAGAGTTTTTATCACTATTAATTAAGTATTTAAATCTTTGAAATTCATCCATAATGATTAAATCCGGTTCTAATTTATTTAATGATATGTCTGCAAAAATAGTTCTTAATTCTACAATTAATTCTCTAGATTCTTTATTTGTTTTGTTATTAGATAAGCAATAATCAGTAATATAATCAATTAAAAGTTTATCTTTAAAAATTCTTGTTTTTAAAGTTTTATTTAGTTCTTTTACCATATGTTCTTCATATTTACCATTAGATTTTTTATTACAATAATTAAATTCATCTTCAAACCATTCTACTGCATATGGCCATGATCTTGGACCGGGTTTTTTAAAAATATTATTTATTTCATTAATTACTTTTTTATCTAGATTTAATCTTTTTAATATTACATACATTAAAGCTCTTTCATCTACAGTTCCATTACTATTATGTATGCTGAATGAAGTTTTAGGAGTTAAAGATATAAGTTGAATATAACTTTCTAAAATATTTCCATCGTCTTCTTGTTTAAATATATTTAAATGTTGCATAGATAATCTGGAAGTATTACTATCTTCAACACTTACATCATTAATAATTTTTAATTTTTCTAAATTTTGTCCAGCTACTGCTCCATTTGAACAGATATAAACAACTTTAACTAAATCATCATTTTCTTCTTTTCTTAATTTTGCAAATTTAGCTATTGTTCCACGTGCAATAAGTGTTTTACCTAAACCTACTTCATCTGAGATTAAAACACGATTTTGTCCATTTCTAAAGAGTTCATCGATTCTTTCAACGGTAGCTTTTTGAAAATCTTTTAATTCTCCTATGATGTTTTCTTCAATAATATCTAATTGTTCTTTAATAGGGATATTTGGATCTAAAATTTTAGTTTCTACCATTATTTAATCACCTCTTCAAAGGTATTATAAAGTTCTTCAAAACCTTTTGGAATAACTCCGTCTTGTGAAATTGATTTAATTAAAAAATCAAGCTCTTTAAATCTTTTAGGGTCATAATATGCTGTTTTAAGCATTTTTTCATATAGTGCAGGTAATTGAAGTTCAAATGAATTAGTAAAATAAGACTTCTCTTGATTATATTTATTGTCAAAACCTGTTAAGATATATTCTTCACCTAATAAGAAAGCCACATAAACAATAAAAGAGTCTTTATCTTTAATAATAGAATTTATTACTTCATTTTCTCTATCTGTTGGCATATTTTCTGTAGGGATTTTAATAACTCTTTTAAAAGTTTCATCATTTTCTTTTATAGTTGTGATGAAAAATTCAGATAATTGGAGTTTATCTAAGTCTTTAAAGACAATTTTATCATCAATTTCTTCTTCTTTATCAGACAATAATGGATTTATTTTTATTGAATCTATATTTTCATATAATTTATTTTCTTTTATAGAATCTAATTTATTAAGTTTTAATTCAATATCATATTTATTATTTTTATTAATTATTTCTGCTTTAGGTTTGTATCTGTTAATTAGTTTAATAACACTATCTAAATGGTTATTTTCATTAGTTTCTTCATCTATCATATTTTTTAAACTAACTAATTGGAAAGGACTGTTTTTTCCTCCTTTTTCACCATTGAATATATCTTCTGCAAGTTTGGTTATATTTAAATATCTTCCTTTTGAATGTAATCTAATCATAAATTCAACATTTCCATATATTGAATTATGGGAAGCATTTAGAGATCCTAAATATAAATCACATCTGCTGCCTTTTCTAACCATGAATAATTTAGCATGAATGTCTTGTTTAGCTATATCTTCTGAAATAAGTGAATTTTCATCTTTTTCATAAATAGGTTCTTCGTATTTAAATTCATTTTTATTTTTTTCATAAATAGGTTCTTCATATTTAAATTCATTTTCATCTTCTGAAATTAATGTTTCTCCATCTATAATTTCATCTTTAAGGGTGTAAACTTCAAAATTATCACAATCTTCTGGAGATAATTTACCTAAAGACATAGATTTTGTAATTAATATACATTCTCTTTGAGCTTTTGCTCTTTGATTGAAATCATTTATTACACTTCCAGTTAAAAATGGGGACATAATTAAAATTTCATCAAATGTATCTGTAAATAATGGATAATTTTTAATTGTATATTCATCATTTATTCCATTAACAATAAAATCAAAATCATGGAATTTTTTATCATTTAAATCAAAATGAATATAATTTAATTCTCCTATAATTTTACTAATTTTATTAGATTTTTTACTATCTTTAGTAAATCTTCTTAAATATTTAAGTAAATCAATTAGCTGTTCGTTTTTGTCAGTTGTTATAAGATGATCACATTCATCTAATACTTTTTCACCATCCATTGTAAAGCTAATGTCCCAACTTCTATCAAAGGTTAAATTCCTACTTAACACAATTATTCTATATAATGGATTTTTAGTTTCTTTATTTTGGAATCTAATTAACCATATTTTAGGGTGGAATGAAGGATATCTGCTTTTATTATTTTTAGAAGTCACTACTTGAAATACCATTTTTTCTAACAATATATATAATGGAGTAGGTTTACTTGGTGGGTGTATTTGTCCACCTTCACAAAAGAGTGCTATTTTGTCTCCTGTTTTTTTAAGAGCATCCAGTAAATAAACTGGGTTGTTAATTAATTCACTATCAGTGTCCTCAGATAAACCAAGTGATATGGATGCACCTACTAAAGAATCTAAATCTAATGAATAAGTTGTACCAATTGCAAAATCAAGTTCATAATTATTAGGTGGTGAGAGAATATTTCCATAATCTAAACGGTTATTGTTAGGATTTAACATGTTAGCTGTGTTCTTCTTTTTTCCCATTAGTAATTCTCCTCTGCATTTAGTTTTTGGGTTGTTTTTTTAATGTCATTATTTTCTAAATCATAATCAATTAATCCTTGACTTATAAATATGTCTTTGAGAATTCTTTGTGAATGTGTAAATCTGTAATTTAATTCTTTTACAGCAAACCATTTTAATTCATATTCTCCGGGATGTGGGGTTTTAGCTCTATTTTCTCCTTTTAATATAACTTCTCTTCTTTTTATAAGATCTTTTAATCCTTCAATGTCTTTGTTTTTTGTTAATGATCTTGCAAATAATAAAAATCTTTTTAATCGATGGTCTTTTACTTTTAGTTTAACATATATTTTTTCTAAATTAATATTTGATAATTCCTCTAATTTAGGTTTAAATTCTTCTAATTTTTCATTTGCTTCGTTATATTCTCCATCAGAAACAATAATATTATAAATAGTGTTTAAAAAATAGTTGAACTCAGAGAAATCTTTTGCTAAATAAAAGTTTTCTTGAATGTCTTCTGGAAATTTAAAAAGGATATTTTCAAGGTCTTTAAATTCATTTAATTCTAAAATATCTGTTAAATTGTTTTCTAAAATAAAAGCAAATAAACTACCTTTACAATTTTCTACAATTTGTTCTTTTAAGAATTTTCCTTCTTCTTTAGTTAATTCTAAATCTAAATTCTCAAACCAATCTTTTTTATAAGGTGCAATTTTTAATAAATGCATATTTTCAATATTTCCAGCATCATTATCATCATCTTCATGGTATTGTTTTTTAATAGTGCTTTTATTGGAGTTTTGATAAGCAAGTAATCTGAGATAATCATTAAGTGTTTTATTAGATTTAAATATTCCAAATTTTCTTATACCTGCCCAATATAAACTTGAAGGTGCTCTTTTAACCCAAGTACCTTCCCTTATTCTGTTAATGCCAATAACTCCATCTTCTAAACCATTTTTTTCAAATAGTTCACAACAACTTCTTTCAACTTCATCTAAATTTTCTTTTAAAGTACGGAAATTAGTTTCATAACTTAATTCTAAATCTTTTAATATATATGGGGTAATTAGAAAGTATTTTGCTCTTGTTTGCAGTGTAGAAGTTCCTGGAAAGAACAAATTAGAAAATCCATCTCTAATAGGTCCAATTCCTAATTCATCTAATACTCCTTTTCCATTAAGAAGTTCTAAAACACTCATAACTTTATTTCTTTCAGTTTTAGAAAAGTCTATCCACCCAAGTTCCATTTTCTTACTTCCCATTAATTTTAGTTTAATTATAGTATAATATAATCTTAATAGTTTTTATATTTTTGAAAAAATAAATAATGTATAAGTGGTAATATGGTTAAGTTTGATGAGGTAAATATTCCAACGCCCTCTAAGAAAGAAGTTGAAAAATATCTTGAAAAATGGGATAATTTAGAAAATTATGTTTTACAAGAAAATAGTCTTAATAAGCTATTTTTTGATTTAATTCCTGAAAATAAAATAATTGAAGATATTCTAATTAAAGCAAGTACACTTAATGATTTTTATAGTACACATATATTCTCTATATTTTCAGTTGCAAATCATATTTTAAGTTTAGATATTGATATTAGACTTAATAATGGAGACCCAACTTTAGTTGATGATATTGCAAATATTACTATTGATGGTAAGAAAATAAGATTTTATTCCTTTGCATCAAAATACTGTTCACATCATAGACCTTATGATTATCCTATTTATGATAATTATGTTGACAAAATCTTATGGTACTTTAAAAAAAGAGATAAT
>JAKSUF010000111.1 GCA_024409145.1 archaeon
AAATTTTAATAATTATTTATTAACTTTTTTTATGAATTTGATTGCAACTATAATAACAATAACTAAAATAATTATGATAATTGCATCATAATAAATGAAATCTGATATTGGATTTTCTTTTTTGTTTAAATCTACTGAATGCATATATCCAGAATGATCTGCAACAATTAATGTATCTCCATATACAATTGGTGAAGCAGTAATTTTAGAATTGAATATTATACATCCTGGATTAAATTTACTTTCAACAGCACCAGTATATTTATTTAAAGTATATGTATTTCCATCATTTGAATTTACAATAATTTGATCCTTGTAAATTGCAGGAGTTGATTGAACTTCTCCACCTGTAGTATAACCCCATTTAAATGTTCCATCTCTTGTGTCAAAACAACTAATGTTTCCAGTATCAGCACCAATATAAACATTGTTATTTTCAGAATCAATAGTTGGTGAAGATAAAATTTTATTTTCCATATTTATATCCCAGTTCAATTCTCCTGATTCGGAATTAATACAATATAAGTTTCCATCTTCACTTCCTATATATACAGAATCATCATAATAAGCTGGGGATGAAACAATTTTATCAGCAGTTGTATAAGTCCATTTCTTTTCTCCATTAGAATTAATAGCAAATAATTTACCATTGGTAGAACCAACATAAATTGTGTCTTTAACAAATATTGGAGAAGATTGTACTTTATCTCCTAATTTATATTTCCAATTTTGTTTTCCATTGGTGGTGTATGAATATAAGTATCCATCATCACATCCAAAATAAATATTATCATTGTTTATTGTTACAGTTGATCTAATTGCTTCTGGAAAATTCTTTTCCCATATTACTTCATGGTCATCATCATCTAATTTTTCACTAATATTAAATGCATAGAAGTCCCCATCACAATCTCCAACATATAATATATTATTTTTAATAATTGGTGAAGCTACTATTTTGTCTTTAAAATCATAAGTCCATTCAGTATCTCCATCTTTCATATCTATTGCTTTTAATATACCTTCTTCAGTAATTACATAAATTATGTTATTTTTAATTATTGGAGTTGAAGATATTGCTCCTTTTTCCATATTCATTGACCATACTTTTGAAACAGTGTCAGATGCACCATCTTTATAACCTGTATGTTTCACATCTCCTTGAAATCCATTCCAGTTTGATGCAACAATTGGGTTAATACATAAACTTATAGCTAATATTAAAGTTATTATTCCAATAAAATATTTTCTATTCATTATTTTCCCCCTATACATCTCTATCAAATCTTATTACTCCTAAAATAAAGAAGAGTAATGTAAATCCTACTAATACTAAAATATCAAACCATACATCTCCAAGACCACGTCCTTGAATCATAACAGCTCTCATAGCATCATTTAAATAAGTTAAAGGACAAATATAAGCTAATTTTTGGAAAATCCAAGGCATAGTTTCTACTGGATAAAATACTCCTGAAATAAACATCATAGGCATTGAGAATGGCATAACCATTTGAGCATAATCTTCTTGTGTTTTAGCTGTTGCAGAAATCATAATACCGAAACCTACAAAACATAATGCTCCAAAAATAAGGAGAACAAATGTTTGAGGAATTCCTCCTTTAACTATAATTCCAAATAAAAATATAGCTGCAAATAATAATATTAATGCTCTTATAAGTTCAACAGATAATTTACCTAAAATTTTACCTCCAATTACAGTTGCAACAGATGTCGGAGTCATAAATAATCTTGCAAGTTCACCAGTTTCACGTTCTCCTGATATTGAAGCACCCATTCCCATCATACAACTCATCATGATAGTCATTGCAAGTACTGCAGGTACAAGGAAATCAATGTATTTTATATCTCCATATATTTTATTCACTTGTAATGCTATTGCACTTTTTACATTATCTATAGATGATGTAATCATATCTTTATTTGTTGTTGCATTTTCTGTAACTACTTTTGAATAACTTGTAGTTAAAGCTGCAGATTGTTTTGCAGAGATTTCATTAAATAATGCTTCTGTTGTAGGTACTAATGTTTGAGTTGCCATTTGATCTGATGAATCAATATAAAGTGTTACAGCTTTTTGATTATTTGTATTTGAGTCATAATTTGAAGGCAGTATAATTGCGGCTTTCACTTCACCTTTATCCACCATCTTTTTGGCATCATCTGGATCATCTATAATATCCATAACATGATAAATATCCATTGATTTTATAATATCTAAAGTATTATTAGTTAATGCTCCATCATCTTGTGCAACTACTACAATAGATAAATTTTCTAAATCTCCCCCCATACCATAACCAAATAATAAAATCATAATGATTGGGAAAACTATAATTGCAAATAATCTTGATGGATGTCTTTTTAAACTTATCCATTCTTTTTTAACCATCCACAAAAGTTTTTTAGTTTCTACCATTAGAAAACCTCTCGTTTATATTCATTTTTTAAAATTTTTCTAATTTCTTGTGTTTTTATTTCTGCAGTTTTATGATATTGCATTTTTATCTACCTCTACATTTTGTAGTATTTTATGCTCTTGCGTTTTCATCTACCTCTGCAGTTGCTTTCATAAACACATCTTCAAGGGAAGGTTCTTGAGTATAAATAGATTCAATAAGTCCACCATTATTTATAACATCTCTTAAAACATCAGTTATTACATTTTCATTGAAATTTTCAATTTTTAATGTAATCCTTTCATCTTTCATAATATCAATACTATAAACATTTGGATTTTTCATAATTGAATCAATAATATTTTCATTAATATTTTTTAATAAAAATGACATTTCTCTAAGATGTAACTCTTTTACAAGTTTAGAATCTCTTTCTTTATTAGCCCATTTTGAAGATGAATTATTTGTATTTTCTTCTAAATTAGAATTTTCTTTTAAATCAGAATCTTCATTTAAATTTTTAGTTTCATCTAATTGTGAAGTTTCTTCATAAATTTTAGATAAAGTAGTTTTAATATTTTCTTCATATTCTAATTTTTGTTCTTTAAGTAAACTATCTTTTAAACCTTGAGGAGTATCATATGCTACAAGATTTCCTGTATTTATAATTCCTACATTATCACATAACATATCTACTTCATGCATATCATGTGAACAAAGAATAATTGTATGTCCATTATCATTCAATTCACGAATTAAATCCCATAAAACTCTTTTTGTAGTTGGATCTAAACCTATTGTTGGTTCATCAAGGAATAAAATCTCTGGTCTATGAACTAAACTTGCAACAAGTGATGCTTTTTGTTTTTGTCCTCCTGATAATTGACCTATTCGTTTATTTTGAGCATATTTAATATCAACAAGTTCCATTAAGTCATCAATTCTGTCAAATTTTTCATCTTTTGGAACTCCATAATAATCTGCACATAATTCTGCATTTTCTTTTACTGTTAAATCTTTATATAAACTAACTTGTTGTGGAACCATTCCTAATAATTCTCTTACTTCATCAGGGTTATCTTTAACATCATATCCACCTACAACAGCTGTTCCTGATGTTGGTTGTGCAAGACAAGTCAACATTTTAATTGTTGTTGTTTTTCCTGCACCATTTGGTCCAAGCATTCCAAATATGGTTTTGTTAGGAATTTTCATATTAATTGAATTAACAGCAATAAAATTTTTATATTGTTTTTTCAAATCGAAAGTTTCTATTGCGTATTTCATTTTAATCTCCTGATATTCATATATTATCTTATCTTAAAGAATTCCGTTCTAGTTAGGATTATTCATATTAATATCTTATCTTAAAGAATTCCGTTCTAGTTAGGATTATTCATCTTCTTTTAACATGTCATTAATAAATTCTATCCAGTTAGGATTCTTTTTACACATTAACCATGCTTTTTTAATTTGTTTTAATTTATTTTCTCCTTTTTCTGTGATTTTATAAAATTTAACTTTTTTATTATTCTGGGTTTCCCATACTCCTGTAATAAGTTCATCCTCTTCCATTTTTTTAAGTAATGGATAAATTTTACTTGAAGATGATTTTTTTATTGCTCCTTTATTAATTAAAGATTCTAAAAAAACATCTAGTTCCTTCATTATTCCATAACCATGGATAGGACCTCTTTTTTTAATGATCCAAAGAATAAATAAATGAGTAAATCCATTAATAATATGTTTCACAGTTTTGTGAGATTTTAAAAATTTTTCATCATATTTACATTCTTCATTATTTGAAGTCATTTTATCTCCTAATTTTATACTCTTATCTAAATTGATTATATACTATAAATTATATAATATAAGTATAATTTCAACCTATGTCATTTTTTGACATATGTCAATTTTAATTTAGTATTTAATCTTATATAAACTATGTCATTTTTTGACATATTTTAATATTGAAAAAATTTTTATTTCTAAAAGTTTATTAAATAATTTCTTAAATTTTTTTATATTCCTTAATTCTAATATGATAAAATTTAATTAATTCAAATATTATATTCATTATTAATTAAAATAATTAAAAAAATTCATATTAAAATAATATAGGGGTAATTGTATGGATCTTGGATTTTCAACTCTTTGTTTATTTATGAAATCAATTGATGAAATGTTAACAATAGCTGAAGAATATGGTTTTAATTGTATTGAATTACTTGGAGAAGGGCCCTATAGTCCTAGTAATTTACTTGAAAATAAAAATTATTTAGAATCATTTCAATCATATGATTTAGAATATTATATTCATGCACCAACTATTGATTTAAATATAGCTAGTTTAAATGAAGGTATAAGAAAAGAATCTGTTAAACAAACTAAAGAATGTTTAGATGTTGCTGAAATAATAGGTGTTAAAGCAATTACTATTCATCCTGGAAAAGTTGGAAGACCTGAAGATTCAATTAGACAAATGGGTCTTCAATTTGCAACAGAATCAGTTCAAGAGCTTGTTGATTATACTGAAGATAAAGAAGTTAAACTTTCAGTTGAAAACATGCCACAACGTTTTTCATTTTTATGTAATAAAGTTGAAGAGTTAGAATCTTTAACTCAAAAAACTGGATGTGCTATAACAATTGATTTAGGTCATGCGAATACATGTACTAATCCAGAGAGTTTTACAAATATATCTAATATTGAATATTTTCATTTAAATGATAATGATGGAATTAAAGATCAACATGTTTCTTTAGGTGAAGGTACATTAGATTTAAATCTATTAAAAAAAGTTAAAACTGGTATTATTGAATTAAATAATTATCAAAATGTTTTAAAATCAAAAAAAGTTATTGAAAGTGTTTTGGGTAAAATTGTTTAGTTAACTAAGTTTTATGTGCTGTAATTATAGTATAACTACTTGCATTAACTGTTATTATTGAACCATCAATGGTTACATACCAATTTTTACCTTTTCTTTCAATTTTAGCATCAGTTGATTTTATTTTTTCTATACAATAATCTACTACATCATCAACATCAATATCTAAATTTTTTTTAATTCTTCCAATTCCTAATTCTGTTGTATGGATTTTATCTAA
>JAKSUF010000112.1 GCA_024409145.1 archaeon
GTTTAGTTAGTAAACTATATGGGTCATCTAATTATAAAGTTATTAATTATATTTTGGGTGAAGATGGTTTTGTTGTTAATTATTTGAATAATGGTTTTAGAACTATGAGTACTCTTTTAAATTATAATAACTATAAAGACATATATGATAATGCTGTTAGCTTTTATAATACTGCCAAACCGATTGCTAAGAAAGTTGTTAGTAAAATTTCCAGTGCTATTAAATCAGTTACTAAAACTGCAACTAAAACTTTAAAATCTGTTGCAAAAAAAGCATCTAATTTAGTTAAATCAGTTACTAAAAAAGCAGTAAAAACTGTGAAAAAAGCAGTAAAGAAAGTTGTTAAAACTGTTAAAAAAACCGTTCGAAAAACTGTTAAAACTGTTAAAAAAGTAGTGAGAGTTGTTAAAAAAACAGCACAAAAAATAGTTAAAAAAGTTAAAAGCGCTTATAACTACATATCAAAAGGTATTAGCAAACTAAGATTTTGGTAAAAAAAAACAAAAAATATTATCATAAAAATTACTTCATAAGAAAAAAATAATATATTTTTATCTTATCCTGTAATTTTTTTTACAAACAAAATAATTAAAGTATTAATGGACGTGATTATATGAGTAAACCTTTTGCTTTACCTCCAGAAAGAATAGAACGAAGATTAAAAGAGGGTTTATTGGAACTAAAAAAATATGAACATATTCAAGGTATGAATGAGTTAATTGATTTATTAGTTAGTTTTAGATATAATGAAAAATTAATTGAACTTTCAAAATTCGATGAAGAACGTCTTTATAAATATATCAATAGATCTAAAGTTAAAACTGTTGAAATTGCTAAAAAAGAGTTACCTGGATTAATTAGTTTTAGTGCGAGAGAAATGAGTTTTATAGCATTTACATCAATTTATGAAAGTATCATTTATAATTTTATGGCGGAATTTGGTAGAAAATTAGATGAAAATGAATTTAATTCTTGTTTAAGATCTAATTTAGTTGAAAAGTTAATTTATGCACAAGATAATTTTATAAATATTGGGGATGTACATTTAGATAGAACTTATTTTAAACAATTGAAAAAAATTAAATTTAGCAAAGAAATAAAAAAATTCGATAAAATTATTTATAAAAAGTATTGGTCTTACATCACTACAGAAATGTTACTAGATTGTTCTAGATGCGCTAATATTGGAATAAGTGTTAATTTTTTGGCAGGTTGTTATGCATTATCTAATGGACGTAATGAAGTTACTCATGAAGATATTATTAATAGTTGGATATTAACCTTAAACTTGTTTAATATGGACTTAAAACCATATATCTAAAGGAGTTGATTAAATAGTGGAATTAGAATCTAAAACTGCAATTATTTGCAGCATTATTCTTTTTATAACTTTGTTTCTAATTTGTGTCATGATTGCTATGCTTTTATTAGGAAACTCCTTCTTCAAAATAGGAAGATGGCCTGCAATAATCGCACTCATAATCTGTTACATTATAACAAAAAAATTCTACAATTCAGTACAAAAATCTTAAAATTTTGATTAAAAATTTAAAAATTAAGAAGTATTCTTCTTATAACTATTTATCTTTTTTCATATGTTAACTCATGATTTTCTGAGTTTTAAGATTAATATTCTATATATTTTTTATAAATTTAGGCTTTGTAGAAATCCTTATTTTTGTTGGATTTGTGTTGATCTGTAGATGTTGTAGAGTGTGTTTTTGAGTTTTGTTTCTTTGTTTGATAGTTGTTGGGTTCTGCTTCTGTTTGTTCCGTTGAATATTCTTTTTATTACGCTGAATACTGATTCTACATTGTTTCTTTTTGTATATATTTTTTGTTTGAATTGTGTTTTGCTTTTTAGTCTGTATTTTCCTTTTTTGGCTCGTGTTTTGAGAGGTATTTGTTCTTGTGCTTTTATTTCTTCGTTTATGCATTTTCTGATTGGTTCTGTGTCGTATGCGCGGTCTGCTAGTGTGTATTTTGGTTTGTAGTGTTTTATTTGACGTATTGCTGCGATTGCGAATCGTGTGTCGAATCTTGGGCCTCTTTGAGCTGCGAAATGAAGTATTAATCGTGTAGGAACATCTATGGAAATATGGTTTTTTACATAGCTTTTTCTTTCTTTGCGTCTTATAATTGCGTAATATTTGTCTGCATAGTCATTTGTGAAGCCGCTTCCATCCATGGCGACGATTTCACCATTTACTTCTGAATTAGCCAATATTATTTTATTTATTTCTTGTAATATTGCTGTTGGTAATCTTTTAAAGAATTTCTGAAGTGTTGTGAAGTGTGGAATCTTTTTTAAATGCAAATAATTCTGTATTCTATCAGATAATGAAATTAAATCAATTATTTGGCGATATGTGCTTCGAGTGTAGGTTTTTATTGCTAAAATGATGAATAATGCATAAAATCAAATAAAAAATTTAACGAAGATAAATTAAATTTAAAAGAAAAAATATAAATAATTAAAAAAATTTAAAAATTTTTTTCAAAAATTAATAGGATTTCTACAAAGCCTAAATTTATAATTTTTAACCATATACTTTTCAAATGGGCACTGTCAAAAACTATAGGGTTTTGAATTTTTTAGATTAATTTTTTCTTAAATAATGCTAATTAAATATTAAGTTTTTGGAGTTATTAGTATAATTTAAGACGGATTTGGGATTATTTTTATATTTTCCCAAGAACTGTTTTAATTGATTCAAATTTTCTAACCCTATAATTTTTGACAGAGCCTCAAATGCTATATCTTAATATTTAAATAATAACGAAATAAATATAATTCATATGGTTAATTATATAGAACATACTTTTATTCAACCTAATAAAGTAGAAGCAAGAGTTTATCAACAAGTCCTAGCTGCTGATGTTTTAAGAAAAGGTAATTCTTTAATTGTAGCTCCAACAGCTTTAGGTAAAACTATTATTGCTCTACTTATAGCTGCTGAAAGGTTGAAAAATGAGAAAGGTTCTAAAGTACTTATTTTATCTCCTAGTAAACCATTAACTATTCAACATGATGAAAGTTTTAAAGAATTCTTAACAGTTCCATGTTCTTCTATTACTGGAGATGTAAAAACAGATGAGAGAGCAAAACGTTGGGAAGAATCTCAAGTTATTTGTGCAACTCCTCAAACTGTTGAATCTGATTTATTAAATGGAAGATATACTCTTGAAAATGTTTCTTTAATTGTTTTTGATGAATGTCACCATGCAACTGGTAGGTATTCTTATGTTTATTTAGCTCAAAGATATATTAAAGAATGTCAAAAACATCTTATTTTAGGTTTAACTGCTTCCCCAGGTTCTGATAGGTTTAAAATTAAAGAAGTATGTGATAATTTATTTATTCAAGATATTGTTGTTAAAAGTGAAGATGATTCTGATGTAAAACCATATTTTAATCCTATTAAGATTGATTGGGTTAAAATAGATTTAGGTAAAGAACTTGAAGAAATTAAAGACTTAATTAATAAAGCTTTAAAAGTTCGTCTTAAAGGTTTAAAATCTATGGGTGTTATTAATACAATATCTGTTAATAAAAGAGATGTTTTAAAAGCAAGAGGTAAAGTTCAAAATAGGATTGGTCGTTCTGTTAATCCTCCAAAAGAATGTTATAGGGCAATTTCTATTATAACTGCTGTGATTAATCTTCAACATTCTCTTGAACTTCTTGAAACCCAAGGAGTAGCTCCATTTAATTTATATGTTGAAAGATTAAAAAAGAAAACTACTCGTGCTGCTAAAAATCTTCGTTTAGATCCTAATTTTTCAAAAGCAGTTTTTCTTGCTAAACAAGCAGAAGAAACTGGTTTAGAACATCCTAAATTAGATAAATTAGTTGAACTTCTTAAAAAGGAGTTAGGTGCTGAAGATGGTGCTCAAACAAGATTAAGTTCTCTTAGAACAGGTCATGATGGGGATAAAAATAAGGATACTCCTAAAATAATTGTTTTTACTCAATTTAGAGATACATTAGAGATTATTTATCAAAGATGTGAAAAAGAAGGTATTAAGAGTGTTAAATTCTATGGTCAGGGAAGCCGTGATGGTGAGAAGGGTTTAACTCAGAAAAAACAAAAAGAAATCATAAAATCCTTTAAAATGGGGAATTATGATGTTTTATTATCTACTAGTGTAGCAGAGGAAGGTATTGATATTCCTGCAGTAGATTTAGTAATTCTATATGAACCAGTTCCTTCTGAAGTTCGTATGATTCAAAGAAGAGGCCGTACTGGTCGTAAATCTACTGGTCGTATGAAAGTTTTAATAACTAATGGTACAAGAGATGAAGGTTATTATTGGGCTAGTGTTAATAAAGAAAGACAAATGAGAAAACAATTAAAAACCAAACAAGCTATTGAAAGTTTAGAACTAAATGCTGCTGATAGAATTGAAAGTGAAAAATCTATTAAAGTATTGGGTAAAAGAAAAACTATTCTTGATGAATCTTTAGATGCTGAAAATGAGTATATTAATTCTAATTCTGATTTTAATTCTCAAAATGAATCTATTTATGATTTAGAAGATAATCTTGAAGAAGAATCTAATATTGATTTAAATGATGCTTTAAATGATAATTTAGCTGATAATTTAGTTGATGATTTAGGATATGATGTAGATAATAATCAAAAAGTTAATTCTGATAAGAATATAAAGTTTAATTTAAAAAATAATTCTAGACCTGTTGTTTATGCAGATTCAAGAGAAGGTAATTCTAAAGTTCTTAGAGATTTAGATACTATTGGAGTTGATGTCAAGATACAAACAATGGCAGTGGCAGATTATCAAATTACTGAAGAGGTAGCTATTGAACGTAAAACTGCTAAAGACTTTGTAGATTCTATTGTTGATAAAAGGTTATTTAAACAAGCAAGAATGATGCAAGAAGAGTTTAAAAAACCAATTTTAATTCTTGAAGGTGATGATTTTTACTCTGGATTTATTAATCCTGATGCTATAAGAGGATCAATTGCATCTATTGCTCTTGATTTTGGAATAACAATAATTCCTACAAGAAACTCTGAAGATACTGCTGCAATGATTAAAAGAATGGCTATTCGAGAACAAAAAGGTGAAAAACGTAGTGTTTCAGTTAGAACTGAGAAGAAACCTCAAAATCTCTGGGAGCAACAATTATTTATCATTGAATCCTTACCAAATATTGGACCAGTTAATGCTAAAAACTTACTTACTCACTTTGGTTCTATAGAAGAAATCATGAATGCAAGTGAAAGTAAATTACAAGAAGTTGAAGGTATAGGTAAAAAAATTTCAGAGAATATTAGAAAAGTAATTGAAAGTAAATATTTAGATTTCAAAACTGATAAAAATCAGAAAAAACTATAATTTTTATTATTAATTTTTTATATTCTTATTTCTTACTACTTATTAGACACTTTCAAAAACTTTGTTGATATTGTTTTTCTTGTTTTCTTTTTTTGTTCCATTTTTCTGTTTTTATGTTGATTCGGCGTTGGATTCCTTTTATTGTTTTAAATTTTCG
>JAKSUF010000113.1 GCA_024409145.1 archaeon
TAATTGTATAAACAATTAAATATAAAAAGATAATTGCATAAACAAGTACAAATAAACAATTAATTGTATAAACAAGAATAATAAAAATAACACAAGAATAAGAAAATAAAAAAAATAAAAAAGACTAAAAAACCCTAAAAACTAAAATAAAAAAAATAAAAACAAAATTACTAATTATTTAGTAATTTTTAATTTAAAAGTTTTAGATGTGGATTTACATAAATTATCTCCTTTGAAATTAAAAAAGTAATTTAATGATTTATTAAGATTCCAACTGCTTACCCATAATTTAACTTTAGCAATTCCTTTTTTATTAGTTTTTATATGATAAATTTTACCACTTAACTTAGATTTAACTAATACTTCTTTAGATGCTAATGCTTTTCCTTTAGTATTAACTAATTTAACTTTAAAGTAAGTATTATTCTTAATATAATCAGGAGATAATCTATTCAATTTAGTTTTTGTTTTAGAAATTTTGAGATTAACTTTTTGTGATTCAACATTTACAGATTTATACTCAGAAGTTACTTTAACTTTATATTTTCCAACAGCTAAATTAACTTTTAAAGTAGCTATTCCCTCTTTATTTGTCTTAAAGTAATAAAATTTATGTTTATGAGTTTTTAAATCATAACAATCAAATTTAAGTTTAACTCCTTTGATAACTTTTTTAGTTTCTTTATTAACTAATTTAACTTTAAGATATTTTCCAGATTTATAATATGTTTTTAAGCTAGATAATTTAAAAATACCATTAGCTTTTTTAATTAATAATGAATAATTGGAAGGTTCTTCAAAAATACAATCATAAACAAATATTTCTACAGTATATTTATTAGCTGGATAAGAATTCATATTGAAATAAGCAACACCCTTAGAATTAGTCATTTCATACTCTGAACGGTAATATTTTCCATTTTTATATATTCTAAATTCAACAGAATTATATTTCAAAGGTTTATTAGAACCATCTAAAAGAGCAACTTTAAATTTATCCCCATTTCTATATATTGTAGTTAAATTAGATGCTTTAACTTTAATGAATAATTTTGTAGAAAATATATAAATCCATCTATCATTATAACATTTTATTCTATCTGAAATTGCTTTATCAGTAGTATAATTTATAAAACCAACACCATCAACTAAAGTAATGTCTTTTGGAGAAATTTTATTACTATTAACTGTTTTTAAATGAATATAATAATTAGGAATTAATGAAGTATCAAAAGAATACTTTTTACCATTCTTAGAAACCATAGTTTTTAAATTAAATTCCATAATATAAGATTGATTTGCTTTTAATTCACTCCATTTAATTTTATTAAAGTTTGAATCTAAAATTTCATTATTAAGAACAATCCAATAATCAGGAGTTATAGTTGATCTATTATTTGCATTAAATATTAAACCACCATATAATACCATACATTTAGGATAAAATTCTGCAATTTTATGCCATTCTTCATCCATACCAACCCAATAATTATAATTGAAATCATAAGTAGTAGCATTAAATGCAATAGCTGATCCCATTCCATCCCAATTAGGCAATACTGGAGAAAATGCATAATTATAATCAAATATAGAATAACTTACATTAGCCTTATTTCCTTCCCAAAATATAGCTCCACCTCTACATGCAGTATTATTAACAAATATTGAAGAGAGAATATTAAGATTAGTACCATAAGCATAAATAGCTCCACCATCACCAGTGCCTGGACTACCCATAAGATTAGGATATTTATAATGAGCATAATTATTTATGAATGAAGAATTAATAACTTTACCATTTTTACCATACCAATAAATAGCTCCACCTCTAATAAGATTAGATGAATTAGATATTGTATTATTAAATAAGGTACAATTAATTAAAGAACCATTATTACCATACCAATAAATAGCTCCACCTAATTTATATTTTTCACTAGCTAAATTATCAGAAGATAAATAATTAGCTGAAGAATATTGATTAATACATCCATTTTGAATATTTAAGTTCTCTAATTTAACATTGTTTCCTTTAATATCAAAAATCCTATTTAATCCTCTTCCATCAAGAATAGTATCTCCAATTCCAACAATATTAACAGATTTATTTACAAAAATTGGAATACCATCACCATAATAACTACCATTTAAGAATATTGTAGAATTTTCTTCAGCAATATCAATCAAATATTGAATATAAGCAAAACTTTGTTTATCATCAACAGGACCTAAAACACTAATATTAAAATTAGCTAATGAATTAATAGATGAAGAAGAATCCAAATAATATGCAGAAATATTATAAATGCCTAAATTTTCAGGAATGAAAAAAGCAGAAACAATACCATTATCTAATTTAAAAGTCTTTTTAACTGTTTTATTATTTTTACTTATATTAAAAATAATATCTAAATCATTAACTTTATTTCCATTATCATCAGTAATATAAAGATTTAAAGAGGTTTTATTAAATAAAAATCCTTCAAAAGAATTATTATAATTTACAATAAGATTTGAGATAGAACCTCCTCTAATTGTAATTCCATAACCCATATTAATATCAATAACATTATTTTTTAAAGTACCATTTTTACCATACCAAAAGATTACAGTATCATTATAATCAAATTTTGAATGGAAATAAGAATCTTTAATTAAACCATTATCTCCAACCCAATCAATAATAGACCCATGACTAAAAATACTATATTCTTTATCCCAACTATAAATAATCAAATGATTAGCAATTTTATTATTAATAAAATTACAATTAACAATAGAAGAATTATCAGATTCAACTAATATTATAGAAGCAACATCAAAAGAATTTACAGTATTATTTGTAAAATTACAATTAATTATAGTACAATTTTTACCATAAATCTTTAATAAACCAGTTCCACTTAAAGAATTTATAAAATTAATATTTTTAAGAACAACATTATTTCCACGAATCTCAAAAATACCATCACTACTAGTAAATGTTAAACCTTTAGATCCATCAATAGTTAATGATTTATTTATAATTAAAGATTTATTCCCACTATAAATACCACTAACTTTAATAATATCATTTTTAGAAGCAGAATCTAATATTTTTTGAAAACTTGAAAAAGATTTATTAGATAAACCTAATGATTCAATAGAATCAGTATTGTTTTCATCATTATATTTAATACTATAATTAGATAATTTCAAGTTTTCATCATCAATAGAATTACTACTGATTTCACAGCCACTATGATCTGACAAATCAGAATCAATATCTAAACTTGAATCTTCTAAAAAAACAGATTCTGAAGGATTAGAATTATCCAAATCCATAGCAGAAACTGCATTTAAAGAAAGTATACAAGTAACCACTAGAAAAATTAAAAATAACTTTTTTAACTTAAATTTCATAATAACACCAATTATACTTAATTAAGTATAATATAATTAAGTAACCATTAGATTAATAATTAATAAATTAAAAAATTAATAAATTACTTAAATTTACCCATATATAAAGATTATATTAAACTGTAATATAATTCTAATGGTTTTGATAAAGTAATTAAAATTTAACTACAATCTAATTAGTATAAAATTAGATAGTCAGATAATATCCACTAGTCAAATAAAAAAAAAAGTTTATCATGAATAAAAATTTACTGTCTTAAAAAATATTTGAGAATAAATTATTATTTATCGTCCTAAATGTTTCGTAATATTTTCATTTAACGAATTTATTTAAACCCTACTTATTTTTTCTTCTTTTTCTTATTTTATGTATTTATTTTTCTTCTTTTTTAAAGTTTTTTAGGACAGGTTTTATAACAATGTTATATGGTGATGGTGTCCTCATTTTGCATGGAAAATATCATTAATTTGCTCTTCTTTTTGGCATGTTTTTAGGACACTATTTTTAGTATGCTAATTTTAGAGAAGTGTCCTAATTTTTTTCTTTTTTCTTTAAGACGATAAACAAAAATTTATATATCAAAAATAAATATTTAATAAGGTTAAAAAAATGTTTGAAAAGTATTTAGAAGAAACAAGATATGTAGATTATTCCAGTCAAAATGTAAGAAAATTAGCAAAATTATTAAAAGATGAATCAGAAGATGAAATTTCATTAATTAAGGATACTTACCACTACGTGAGAGATAAAACTCACCATCCTTGGAAGATACAAGATAAAAGAGTTACAGTTTCAGCAAGTGATGTATTAAGAGAAGGTGTTGGAATATGTTGGGCAAAATCAAATCTTTTAGCAGCATTACTTAGAGCAAATAGAATACCTTCAGGTTTTAGCTATCAACGATTAACATTAGGAGATAGCCAAGATACTGGATATTGTATTCATGGATTAAACACAGTTTATATATCTTCTTTAAAAAAATGGATTAGATTAGATGCAAGAGGCAATACTGAACAAATCCAAGCAGAATTTTCATTAAATGAAGAAAAATTAGCTTTCAAAGTAGAGAAAGATGGAGAAATTGATTATAATGATAATCATTCAGCCCCAGATAAAAAATTAATGAGGATTCTTGAAGAAAATGATGATGCTCTTGAGATGTGTTTATATCATATGCCAGATAGTTTAGAATATTATGAATAGATAATAAATAAAAAGATAACTAGAAAACTAATTATAATCAATAATAACTGAGGAATAAGATGAAAGGATGCTATTGTTTAATAATATCAGTATCAAAATCTCAAAAACTAAATATTGGTAGTTTATATCAAAATCATAAGTTTAAAAAAGGATGGTATGTCTATATTGGATCAGCTATGAATTCATTAGTTCCTAGAATAAAAAGACATTTATCTGATGATAAAAAAATGCATTGGCATATTGATTACTTATTAAAAAATGAAAATGCAACAGTGAAAGATGTTTTATTCTGTATATCTGATAAAAAGGTAGAATGTGAATTAGCTAATTATATTTCACAATATGGAGAGGAAATATATAAATTTGGATGTTCTGATTGTAATTGCAAATCCCATTTAATTTATTTTAATAGAAAAAAAGATGCTTTAACTGCAGTTAAAACTACCTATAAAACATTAAATATAGAATTTAAAGATTTAAAATATTTTAGAAAGGAATTAGAATAAAAATATTAAAAAATCCATACATAATACCAAAAAATAGAATAAGAATTAGAAAATCAAATAAAATAAAGTAAAAATAAATAAAAATAAAATAAAAATTAAAATCAAATACCATATAACATAACACAAAATTGTGAAATGTCATATGGTTAAATTAATAATTATTAAGAAAATTGGTAAAATACCACTTAATTAATAATTATTTGCCCTTTTTATTTTTAAAAATTTATGAATAAAGGATTTACTTTGTGGATTTAAATAATGTTTTTTCTGTTGTTTAATTTTTTGTAGAATCAATTGTTCTTCAAAGTTTAAAACTTCTAATTCATCCATTTTTATTTTATTAGTCAACTTATTTACTTTACTCATTTTAATAATCCTCATAAAAGAATTAGTTA
>JAKSUF010000114.1 GCA_024409145.1 archaeon
ATTTTTTAGATTAATATTCTACTTTAATTTTTTAATTATATAGTAATCTTTATTTATAAATATAAACATAGTATAATATGTATAATTTATGAAATGATTATTTAATCAAATAATTATTTTTCATACTAAATATTATTTTATGGTGATAATTTGATAATTGGTGGTTCAGCATCACAAAAATTAGCAGCAAAAGTTGCAAATGAACTTGGGGATGTTTTTTGTCCTTTAGAAACTAAAAAATTTCCTGATGGTGAAAGATATTTAAGAGTTAAAGGAGGACTTGATAAAGAAGTTACTATTGTTCAATCTACTGGTTTTCCTCAAGATGAAAATCTTGTTGAATTATTATTCTTAATTCAAACTCTTAAAGATTTGGGTGTAGAAAAAGTTAGAGTTGTGGTTCCATATTTGGGATACGGTAGACAAGAATTAAGATTTAAAGATGGAGAATGTGTTTCTGCTCAAATTGTAGCAAATTTAATTGAAAACTCTGGGGCAGATGAATTTATCTCAATCAATCTCCATGAAGACAGTGTTAGAGACTTTTTCTCTATTCCTTCTGCTAACCTTTCAGCTATGCCTCCAATTGCAGAATATATTTCAGAAGTAACTGAAGATCCTATTATTATTGCTCCAGATAAAGGTGCTTTAGGATTTGCAGAAGAAATTGCAGAAATATTAGATTGTAAATGTACTTATATGACTAAAGTTAGGTTAGGACCAGATAAAGTAGAAACTACTATTGCTGAAATTGAAGATGATGATGGTTCTAAAGTTAATATAGATGCAGTTAAAGGTAAAGAAGCAGTAATTATTGATGATATTATAGCTACTGGTGGAACTATTGTTAATGCAATAGGTATTTTAAAAGAAAATGGTGCAAAATCTGTAAATGTTTGTTGTGTTCATCCAGTACTTGTAAATGATGCTGTTTTAAAAATCTATGCAGCAGGTGCAAAGGATTTGGCTGCAACTGATAGTTTAACTTCTGATGTAAGCTCTATTTCTGTAGCTAAAGTTATTGCTGATGCTTTAAAATAATTTATTTATTAAGTAGATTTAATTTTATTAATTAATAGCTTAATTTATTAATTTGGATTTAAGTTTATTAATTAAAGAACTTAAATTTACTAAAGCGAGTTTATTTAAATTATTTCATGTCTTAAATATATATTTATTAATTATATGGTGATTAAATGCACGAATTCTCTATGGCTCAAGGTATTATGAATGCAGTTTTAGAAACTGCTGAAGCCAATGATGCAACTAAAGTAACTGATGTTGTTATTGAAATTGGAAAATTAGCTATGCTTAATCCTGAGCAAGTTAAATTTATGTTAAGTGTTTTAGTAGAAGATACAATTGTTCAAGATGCTAATATTATATTAGAAGATATTGATGTTGAGATTAAGTGTTATAATTGTGAATATGAAGGAGTAGGTAATGTAGATGATTCTGATCATTATGCTCCTATGATTTTATGTCCAAAATGTGAATCTCATAGAGTGAATGTTATTAATGGTAAAGATGTTACTGTAAAATCTATTAGTATTGAAAAAGATGATGAATAAATGTATATTATAGCTAGATATTAATTTTAATTATTTGGAGGTTTAATAATGCATAAAGTTGGAGATATTATTGTTGCACGTAATATTATGAAAGCTAATAAAAAATTAGCTAATAAAAACCAAGAAAAATTTGATAAAGCTAATGTTTTCTGTGTTGATTTTGTAGGTGCTATTGGTTCTGGTAAAACTTCTCTTATTGAAGAAATTATTGATAATGTGGATGATAAAATTGGAGTTATTGCAGGAGATGTAATCAGTAAATTTGATGCTGGTAGAATAGAAAGTCATAATGTTCCTGTTGTAGGTTTAAATACTGGTAAAGAATGTCATTTAGATGCTCACTTAGTAGGCCATGGTTTAAAAGACATGCCTCTTGATAATATTGATTATTTATTTATTGAAAACGTTGGAAACTTAATCTGTCCAGTTGATTTTGATTTAGGTTCTCATATGAGGATTGTTGTTGTAAGTGTTACTGAAGGTGATGATACTGTAGAGAAACATCCTCTTATATTCCAAGGTGCAGATTTAGTAATAATTAACAAAGTTGATTTAGCTGAAGCTGTTGGAGCAAGTACTGAAAAGATGGTTGCAGATGCTAAAAGTTTAAATCCAGATGTACAAATCATTACTTCTAGTTTAAAACAAGGTAAAGGATTAGATGAGGTTATTGCTGCAATAGAAGAATTTAGAAGTAATTCAAATAATTAATTACTTCATTCATTTTTTATTTTTTTAAAAAGTGGTCTTCTCTAGTTTTTATTTTTTTAAAGAGTGAATTTATCTGGTTTTTTTATTTTTTATTTTTTAGTCTAATTAGTTAAAATCTGATTAAGTTAATTATTATTTTAAATTAATAGGAATGTGTTATTTAGTATTTCTACTTTAATTAACTTAGTATTATATTTTAAATTTTAACTATTGATGGGAGTTTATTAATTAAAGTTTAAGGTGATTTCATGAAAATATGGATTGATATATCAAATTCTCCTCATGTTAGGTTTTTTAAAGATATTATAAAGTATTTTGAAAATGAAGGTGAAGATGTAGTTGTAACAGGTCGTGATTTTGGAGATATTCATAAATTAATGGATATGTATGATATTGATTTTATATCTGTAGGTGGTCATGGAGTTAGTCTTGAAGAAAAACTTAAAGCTAGTGCTGACCGTGTTGTGGAATTAGCTGATTTAATTTCAGGAGAAAATTTTGATGTTGCTTTAGCTAAGCATTCTATTGAACTTCCTCGTGTTGCATTTGGTTTAGGGATTCCTTCACTTTTTGTTTTAGATAATGAACATGCAGTTGCAGCTAATAAATTAACTCTTCCATTATGTAATAGAATTATAACTCCAAATAGTCTTGATATGTGGAAATTAATTCAATATGGTGCTGATCCTAATAAAATTTTATCTTATAATGGTACTTGTGAGTTAATGCATTTTAATGATTTTAAATGTAATAAAAATATTTTTAAAGATTTAGGACTAGATTTGTCTTTAGAAAAAACTATATTAATGCGTCCTGAACCATCTCTTGCTTCTTATTTAGATGCTGATTGTCATAAATCAGTTTTATCTCCTGTTGTAGATATTTTAAAAGAATATGCTAATATTCTTATTTTACCTAGATTTAAAGAACAAGCAGATATATTTGAAGGAATTAAAAATGTAACTATATTAGAACCTCCTGTCGATACTTCAAGTTTAATTAAACAAGTAGATTTAGTTATTGGTGCAGGTGGAACTATGAATAGGGAAGCTGCAATTTTACAAACTCCTGTTATTTCTTGTTATCCTGGAACTACTTTATCTGTGGATCAATTTTATATTGACCAAGGTTTAATGTATAGGACAAATGATTTAGATGAAATTATTGATAATGCTCTTAAATTTATTGAAACTCCTCGTAATAACCTAAATCTTAAGACTGATGATTTATTCCAATTAATTATTGATAATACTTATGATTTGGCTAAAAAATAGTTAATAAATAATATTAGAAGTGTGATAAAATGAAAGCATTAATACTACTTGGATGTCCTGAAGCTCCATCTCAAACTCCTATGGCTGTTTATGCATCTTATAAATTAAAACAATTAGGTTATGATGTAAGTATAGCAAGTAATCCTGCGGCTGCTAAATTAGTTGAAGTTTCTGATCCTGAGAAAAATTATATTGGTGAATTATTAAATATTGATAAGTGTTTAGATTCTCTTGAAGAAGGACAATTTGATTTATTAGTTGGTTTTGTACATAAAGATGCCGCTGCTTCTTTCTTTATTACTTATTATCATATTTTACAAACTAAATCTATTGCACTTGTCTTTGAACAAGATGGGGATTTAGTTGAAGAATATAGGGAAATGGTAGAATCTTCTACTGATGCTGAAATTGTGGCTGTTAGAGCTTATCATAATCCAACTCCATTGAGGGTGAGATTTGATAAAACTTTAAATAAAATTATGGAGAGTGAATAAATGTCTTTTTGTTTAGAAACTTACTTACAACAAAATGATGATTATGAAATTCTCTTAGCACGTTCTGGTGTTAAAGAGTGCTATAAACTTATTAAAGATAATTCTAAAGAAATTATTCATGTTAATCCTGGAGATAAAGTGTTGGGTGCAAGATTAATTGGAATACCACCAATACCTGTAGGTATTAATGAAGATAAGGGAACTATATTGATTACCTATACAAAACCATGTCATGGAACTGCAGCTATTGAGCTTCCTTTAAAATCTGAAGATATTGCTGAAATTCGTGAAATGGATATTGGTGTTAATTAATTATTTGAACTTTTTAAAATAAAAAATTTAATTATTATACTTTTAATAAATAGTGTAATTTTAATAATTATTGTACTTTTAATAAATATAGGTGGTGGATTATGATTACAACAGTTGTTGGAAGTTTTGGGATTGAACTTAAAGAACCTAAATCTTTTTCTGAAAAAATTAAATCATCAATTGGGCTTTATGATCCAATTAAAATAGCTATTGAAGAAACTGTTAAATTACAACTTAGATCTGGTATTGATATAGTTGGTGATGGTCAATATCAAGGAGATATGGTTGGTTCTTTTGTAAAACATATTCCTGGTTATAAATTTGAAAAGAACTCTTCTGTTATTGTATCTAAAATCAGAGCTCCTCAAGTTGAGATTATGGTAAAAGATATTAAATATGCTAAAAAAGTTCTTGATAATGAAGTTAAATCTATGGGATTATCCGAGGAGGAACTTGCTAAAAAAGGGGTTAAAGGTTTAGTCACTGGTCCTTCAACTATTGTACATTCTTCAAGAATTGAATCATTTTATAAGGATAAAAATTCTGCTATTATTGATACTGCATATGCATTACATCATGAAATGAAAGCTTTAGACAAATCTGGAGCTTGTAAATATATTCAGATTGATGAACCTTTTTTATCAACTGGTATGGTGGATTTAAAAACTGCAAAGGAAGCAATATCTATTTTAACTGAAGATATTAAAGTCCCTGTTGGAATGCATGTCTGTGGTAATTTAAATAATGTCTTTGAATCTTTATGTATGTTTAATGTTGATATTTTAGACTTTGAATTTGCAGGAAATAATGTAAATATAGATATTTTAGAAGAAAATGCAAATTTACTAGATGGTAAAAAAATAGGATTTGGATGTTTAGATACAACATTAAATGCTGTGGATGATAAAGAACGTATTGAATCATTAATTAAACGTGGAATAGCTGCTGTTGGTGTTAATAATATGATTTTAGATCCTGATTGTGGTCTTAGAAAAGTAGATATTCCAATAGCTGAAGAAAAACTCAAATTAATGGCTAATTTGGCTAAAAAATATTAATTTTTTTATTCTATTTTTTTATTTTTTTTTATTCTATTTTTTTATTTTTTTTATTCTATTTTTTTATTTTTTATAGTTAAAAA
>JAKSUF010000115.1 GCA_024409145.1 archaeon
GATACAGTAATATCATAAAGATACATATTATTTATTTTTATTAAATATTCTTTATTCATTATTATCCCCTCTTAATATTTTTTTTAATGCTTTTCTCCATTCTTCAGCACTTGGATATGTATTATATTCATTTTCTAAAAATTCTATTGCTTTATTTATTCTATCAGCAAATTCTATATTACATTTTATTTCAAATTCACATTTTTCTTTTAGTTGTATGTTTTCTTGTTGTAATAAATCAAAATAATTCCAAAACTTATTGTATTTTAATATATGTAATATACCTTTTGTTTTATTTTTGATATTTTCTATTTCTTCTTTATTCATTACTATCACCATATTTTCTTCTCATTATTTCCATAGTTCCTATTGTTGCAGTATATTTATTAATTACTTTCATTATCTTCACCTTCTAATATCTTTTTTAAAATCTTCATTATAATTATATTCACTATAACCATCTAAATATGCTCTTATACTTTCAAATGAATTTATATATTCTAGTGCATTATTTATTCTTTGATAATTTACATCTAATCTATTTATTAGCATCCATCTTACATCGTTTACTCGTTCAATTTCAGCTTTTAGTTCTTCAATTTCTTGTTTTAATTGTTTTCTTGTTTTAATTTTCATATATCCTCCTCTAGCATTATCAATGCTACTGGATAATTATAGTATCGTTTAATGTGATTTATATGCTCTTCGAAAGTGATTATATTATGTTATTAGTTTAATAGATTTTTATGTAACGGGGGATAAAGAATAATATCACTATAATTACCCAGTACCATTGATAAATGGTACATAACTATTTTAATTTTTCTAATTTTTCAGTTATTTCTTCCATATCTTTTTGGAAGTTTTCTTGTATTAGTATTTGTTTACATACAAGCTCAATTCTATTTAATAGATTAGTCATTTCTTCGTTTAGATCATTTTTATCTTTTAAATAGTTTAGTAATAACTTCATATCTTCTGGTTTCATTTATTTTCACCTCCTAATAAATTATATTGATAGCAACACCAATACCAAATAGCACTGTAATAGCAATTAGTAATAATGCAGCTATAATATCCCACTTATATTGTTTCAATACATATTTAATTTTATTCATCATTTTAACCTCAAGAACTCTGATTCAGTCCATACTCTTTCTTTTTGATTTTTCGGAAATAATTTTTTTCTTCGCATTTTGTTTTTCTTGTATTCGCTTTTTTCGTTGTAAAATCCTGCTGTTCTAGCATTTAACATGTGTCCGTACTTTTTAACTTGATATTTACTTATTTCAGCATACACCTTTGTTGTGTCAATATCTAGATTTTCAACTTTGCGTTGAAATTCTTTACTTGATAAAAATGTATAATCTTTATATAAATAAAATACTATCATCTCACGATTATTCATTTTGTACCACCTTCAATTATTTTCAAAAGTTCGTTTTTTGTTCTGGTAGACATCCATCCATGTTTTTCAGCTTCCAGGATATATGCTATTAGTTGTGTTAGCATACTTTGTATTTGTAATAACCTTGCCCCTGAATCATATTTACTCGCCATATTTTACCTCTTAATCATCCCAGTATATATCAGTAGAATCTTCTAATAAACGATATCTATTACTGTATTTTAATGCTTTCTTCTTTTTGTCTTTTTCAAATTCAGTTTCATAATACCAAGTGTATTCGATTCTTTTCCAACAATCATATACAACTAGATATATATTTGTTTTTCTTCGTTCCATTATATTATTCACCTCGATCATTCTTTTCACTGCATATAACAACTATTACTGCTGCTATTGATAAACCAAGTGCTATAATTCCTAAAATGTCATATAACATTATTTCACCTTCTTTATTTCATCGGATGGATAAAACCCCCAACGATTATGTATTTCTTGTTCTAGTGCTCTATAATATGCCTCTTGTTCATTTAGTAAATGGATATAATATTCAGCTTCATGTGGTTGAATATTTCCAGTTGCTAGTTTGTCATCTATCATATCCATAAACATATTTGTATTACTTATTTCGTGTATAATTGTAACAAGTGCTGTTGTTGGTAGTTCTTCAATGTTTAACATAATCTCACCTCCTAATCTTCAAAATTACCATATCTTGCTAGAAAATAACAACATATCATTGCTATTGTAAATGGTATCAGAATAATAATTGTTGGTATGTTTATGTTATCCACCATACTAGCAGTTATTATTACACTAAACATAAATATTACTAATATTGCCTTTTGTGCGTTAGTCTTTAATTTCAATTGTTTCTTCATTATCCTTCGTTCCTTCCTTAATATATAACTTTGCGATCTCTGATTCTATATTTTCAATAACTTCATTTACTTTTTCAGGTTTAACTTTACCTATATATAAATTATTACGAGCAACACCCGCTTTTTTACAAGCTTTATCTACCGTAATTTTTCCAAATCTTTTTATATAATTAACATCTCTCATGTGTTTCACCTACCTTCTTTATGTTTTAATTATATATCAATTTGATATATTTGTCAAACTTTATTTTTAAAGTTTACAACTTCTTATAAATAGCTCGATTACTTGAGTCATCTAATAGTTCTGCATATTCTAGTGATTTTGATAAAGTATAAGTGTTTGGAACAATACAACATCCACTAGAATCATCAACTATAAGTTCATTTCCGTATTCATCTACTAATGAAACTGGTTCTTGTCCATCACAATAGAATAAACTATTTTTTCCAGTATCTTCATATCTAAATACTAAATTATCTTTAAAATTATGTAAATCACCATGTAATGCCTTTGCCCCACTTTTTGGAACACCTGATACAGTTATATGAACTTCTTCTTCCCCTTGTTCGTTTATTTCTTTATATGCGTATTTTTTCGCCCCTTGAGTTATGTACTCCGAATATGTATGTTCATTCCATGGAGCTGTTTCACTATCAAATAAACCTAGCATACGAGCTTTACCCTTTATGTCTTCAGGTGCGAATCTATCAAGTGGTATTTGTAAAACATCTGATACATGTTTAATTTTTTTCTCAACAAATTGATTATATCGTTCAATTACACTTTGATCATAACCTGGAGCAATTTTCAAGGAATCAGTATCAGCATATATTACATAATCATCTAATGATAGTAAGTTCTTTAAAAGATTATTACGAGCATATGCTGTTACCCAACAACCCCAAGAAAATGCTAAAAACCCTTCTTTTTCTTGTTTTAATAATTCTTCACATATCTTTTCATTTGAAATTGGTGTTTCACTCCATCCATCAGTGTTTGAATATTCTACTTCATCACGAATCGTATTTGTAACCATCATTCCGTACGCTGGTAAAGAGAATTGAATAAACCTTTTTCACGAGAGTATTCTATCTCTTTACCAACCACCCCCTTATACTGTGTTTTTAGTACATATTTATTTAAAACAAAATTTATAAACTTTTTTGGTAAATATCTATATACTGAATAATAACATTCCATTATTTCATATTCACAATCATATGCGAATAGAATTAGTTTAAAATCAACATCAGTTAATGTTATTTCAAGTTCATCAGCACTCATAACACGACCATTATCATATTTTCCGTTACGAATATTACGACATTTTGATTGTGAAATAATATTGTTCCAGAACTTTGATTTTATGTTTTTAAATTTAACTACCATTAAATATGCCAAGTTATCATCCATTTGTGATGCTTTTGTTATATAACATCTAGTGAATTTATCACTTGGAAAACGATGCGACACTATTACATAAGGATATGAACTTGTAAAATCCCATGAATCTACATCCTTAATAATATCACCTGTATATGTATAATTAGCATGTGTATAACCACCAGCAAAAGCTTCACATAATAAATTATAAATTAATGGATCAGTGTTACATGCTCTTGATACAACTCTTTTGTATGCATAATCTTTACGAATCAACGATTTTAATTCCCTTCGTACATGTCCTGTTGATGTTAAAGGTATATTATTTACGGTTTTATATGTTTCAAGTTCGTATCTAATATACCAATAAACAACAAGACAATCATTTTCACAATATCCTAATTCTTCAGCTGTAAGTGGAGTTCCTGGATGTCTAATTTTGTTATAATCCAAATCACCTACCATCTTTTTTACTGGTAATTGAAATGTTTTTGGTAATCTTGCTAAACTACTATTACTCATTAAATATGTACATCTGAATTCATAATTCAAATCTTCAGTAATTGCCTTCATTACTTTATGTGATTTTCGAGCTGTTACTTCACTGAAATTCAAATAACTTTTTATGTATTGAAACTCGAACGCCAAATTGTGTACAAATATTATTTTTCGTTCTTTTATTCCATCGTTTAATAATTTCATAAAAGAATAGAATTCGCTCCATGTTCTACCATAATATACATCTTCATTTACGGAAAACATCCAAATATACATACATGAACCGAATATACACTTTTCTTGTTCCTTTTTTGATAATTCTTGATATTTATCAGACTTATAAACATTACCTTCATAAATTATATAAGAAGTTGTTTCAATATCGAATGAATATATTGTTTCATCGTATTTTATTTTTCTTCCTGATACAGTATGTTTATGTAACTTATATTCATTCCAATATTTCATTTAATCACCTTCTTTAATTATTTTCTAATGCTTGAACATATTTATCATATATTGTATTCATTTGTTCTAATACATCAGCATCGTTCATATGTCTTGGATCTAAATATGCTTGTAAATCTTCAATAAAGTCTTCTTTGTTAGTATTTGTTTGTTTAGCTGTAATAACTTTATTCCAGATAGTTTCATATTTAATCTTTTCACTTAAATTCTTGAATTCTTCATCATCGTATATACGATATAATGTTTCTACTTCTTTATTAGTTAAAGTCTTTACCCATTGCGGATTATTTGATTTTTTAACTAAATTTGAACGCTTTTTATTGATAGTTGCATTTATACCTTGAATCGTTTTTGTTTTACTATTTAAGAATGTATCAATTGCTTTATTCATATTTGTCAAAGCAGTCATATTCATTTTATCAATGTTTATTTTTGATACATCAATTAAACCTTCTTCGTTCAAAATATTTAATTTATTTTGTTCCAATCTAGCAATTAACTGTTTACTTGACCATGTATCATAATGCCCCCATCTTTTTAATTGTGATAAACGATCATTAACTTGTTTCGCTTTGAATCTTGCCTTTGTGTATTTACTTCGTTTTGTCGATGTTCTTGATAATTTTAAAGCATTTCGTGTAATATATTTAACATTACTTGTAACACTTGTTCTGGATAAACCTCGACTAAATGATTTAACATTACGAGAAGCTCGAGATGCAATTCTTCTAAATTTTTTAGACTTTGCCATGTCCTCACCTACCTTCCTATATGTTTATAAACTTATTATATACCAAAATGATATATTAGTCAATACATTATTTTAATTATTTTGTAAAC
>JAKSUF010000116.1 GCA_024409145.1 archaeon
TTTTCATTTTAAAAAATTTTCCCTTGTTTTTTAGACTTATAAAATTTTAAAATCATAGATATTTGAAAAATGAATCTCATTAATAATTTGTAATCAAATGACTAATTTGATCAGTAGTAATGATTCCTTCTAATTTTAAATCATCATCAACAACAGGTAAACTAGAAATATCAAACATTTTCATCTCTTTAGCAATATCTTCTAAAGAATCTGAGGATTTACAGACTTTTACATCTTTTGTCATGACCTCAGTTAAATTATTACAACCAATAGCAATAGATTTAGATAAATCCCATGCAGTAATAATACCAATTAAAACATTTTCATCAGTTACAACAGGTAAATGAGTAACATGATTATCAAACATAATCTTAGCTGCTTCTTTAATTGTAGCATCCTTAGATATAGTTGGAATAACAGAATCCATTAAATCATCTACAATATTCTCAGATAAAAAACTATTAATAATAAAATTCAATTGAGGATATTCTATAAGAAATGCATCATGCCCCTTATCAGATTTAAGCTCATGATAATTAACCTCTACATGATTAGCTTGAAGAGCAGTTAATATTTCCACCATTTGATCAGATGGATATAACCAATCAGTGTTAATAGATATAAGTTCTACTTTAGATTGAATATTTTTTAAACCTTCTGCTAAAGAACCATTAATAGATAAATCAAAGTAATCTACTGCTTTAGTAATATAAAGATAAGAATTAGCATCAAAACGCTCAACAAAAGTTTTTCCTTGATGATGTAAGTAACTTTCAACTTGGAAATCTAATGCAAAATCATAACTAAGCTCATCTCTATCTTGTAATCCACGACCAAATTTACTATACATGGATTCCTCACTGAGATATGTAATATGAGCAAGCATACGAGCTACAGACAAACCAGCATCAGGAGCGTTTACTTTATCATAATATTCTCCATTATTCCAATAAGGATCAGAAACAATAGAACGTCTACCTACTTCATTAAAAGCAATTTGTTGAGGAGAAGACCTTGCACATGAAGCTAATACAATAACTTTTTTCATCATATCAGGATAAGAAACAGCCCATTGTAAAACTTGCATTCCACCCATAGATCCCCCTATAACTGCGAATAACTTTTCAACACCTAAATATTGAATAAGCTTGTATTGTGCATTAACCATATCACTAATAGTGATAATTGGGAAATCTAATCCATATGCTTTTCCAGTTTTTGGATTTATGGAAGATGGGCCAGTGGAACCACTACAACCACCAAGAACATTAGAACATATAATAAAGTATTTATCAGTATCTAATGCTTTACCAGGACCTATTAATCCATCCCACCAACCAGGTTTTCTATCCCCAACATGCCAACCTGCAGCATGTGCATCACCTGTAAGTGCATGACAAACTAATATTGCATTATTTTTATCAGAATTTAATGTCCCATAGGTCTCATAAGCAATAGAAACATTACTTAAAACTTTACCAGAGGTTAATTTTAAATCACCTAAAACATCAAATGTTTTTGTTTCTACATTACCTACTGATTTTTTTACCATATTATCCCCTTTTATAGTTCATAAGAATAAAAAAATATAACTTGTTTATATATTAAATCATAGATTATATAATAATATTAGTTAAAAATAATATTTAAATGTATTTTAAATAGAATTAAAAAAAATTAAATAAAAATTTAAATTAGTTAAAAATAAAATTTGAATGTAATAAATAAGATTTTAAAAATGTGATAATATGATAAATAGAAAAATAGCAGGAATTATTTCATTTATATTACCTGGAATTGGCCACATTATCCAAGGAAGAATTAAAAAAGGAATTATTATGTTTATAATATTTCTTATAACATTATTACTATTCATAATTCCGGGAATGGGAATTATAAGATTAATTTATATGCTTTATTCAGCTTACGATGCATATAAAATTGAATAAAAAAACAACACAAAAAAAATAAGAAAAAACAAAAACAACACAAAAAAACAACACAAAAAAAATAAGAAAAAATAAGTAAATTAAAAAATCTACTTATTATCAGTTACATTTATAATAGTATAACCATTAGTTGCTTTATAATTATCATCACCATCAAAATAATATTGAACCATAATATCATTCATATCTTTATCAGTAACATTTAAACGTAAATGTGCAACACCATTCGCATCAGTAACAACATTATAAAATTCATCATAGAATAAGGTAAATCTAACTTTCTTAAGAGCTAAAGGATTACCATTAGAATCTTTTAAAGTAACATTAAAATAACTACCATTAGTAACAGTACTAGAAGCATTACTAAAACTAGTATCAAATCTATGTGCATTTACATCAATAGAACCATTAGTGTCTAAATATTTCAAATCACCCTTAAAGTTATAAGAAACAGTTACAGGTTTATCTTCCTTATTAGTAATATTACCTAATTTAATAGAAGCAACACCATTGTCATCAGTATAAACATCATAAGTATCTCTTAATACTTTAATTTGAACAGGTGTATAAGATATAGGATTACCATTAGCATCATTTAAAGTAACATTAAAGTAATCACCATTATAAACATCAGTAGATGGATTAGTAAATTCACAAGAAGACATAATTACAATATCAGAAGAACAGTTAACATAATCATACCCATCACCTAAATAAGTTTCAGCAAATACATTAAAAGATTTACCAAGTTGAGCATAAGAAGCATTAAACTTAAATTTAGCAACACCATGTGCATTAGTAGTTAAATAATAATCATTAACAATTTTCTTACCAGAAAACTTAATATGAACCGTTTTATTAGACATGACTTTACCATCAAAAGTATTTCTTAAAGTAACCTTATAATCAGTACCATTACAAACAACCCCAGAAGTCATATCAGTAAGCTCAGTACCTAAATTAACACAAATAGTAGAAGATCCCTTATAATCACAATTGAGATATGAAGTACTATAAGTAACTGTAAAATTCTTAGTCATATCTTCCATACCAACATCCATTTTTACTTTAGCAACACCATTCTCATCAGTATGTACAATATACAACCTATGAAGCATGTTTATATCAACTTCTTGATTACAAATCGGATGGAAAGAAGAACCATTATTAACACCAAAAGTAACAGTGAAATAGTCACCATCATGTATATGGCCATTAGTTGGATTAACAAACATAGGAACTGGATCAGAACTTAATTGATGATTATTTACACCAGTATGAGATGTAGCTGAAATAGCCCCCAAACTCAAAAATAACATCAAACTAACAATTAGAATAGATAAAAATTTAGAATTCATTTAATATCACCATAATATAAAAACTTAAGATAAACAAATAAGTATAACTTAAAAATCAATTTAAGAAAAAAATAAGTAAATAAAGAAATTTACTTAATAAAATTTAATAACTTAAAAATCAATTTAAGAAAAAAATGAGTAAATAAAGAAATTTACTTATTTAGTAGCTAAATTAATAGAAGTATGACCTGCAGCTGGTTTATAATTATCATCACCATCAAAGTAATATTGAATTACAAGGTCATCTATAGATTTATCACCAACATCTACACATAAATGTGCAACACCATTCTCATCAGTAACAACATTATAAACTTTATCATAGAATAATGTAAATTGAACTTTCTTAGAAGCTAAAGGAGTACCATTAACATCTTTTAAAGTAACATTAAAATAACTACCATTAGTAACAGTACTAGAAGCATTACTAAAACTAGTATCAATCCTATGTGCATTTACATCTACAGAACTATTAGTAGGAAGGTACTGATCATCACCACGGAAGCTATAATAAATAGTTACCGGTTTATCATCTTTATTAGTAACATTACCTAACTTAATGGAAGCAACACCATTATCATCAGTAGTAACATCATAATGATTACCAAGTACATTAATATGGACACTTCTATTAGCTAAAACAGTTTTAGTATAATCATCTTTTAAAGTAACATTAAAAGTATCACCGTTATGCACATCATGAGTTGTATTACCTAAATTAGTACTAGATTTAACTACAAGATAGGAAGTACAGTTACAAGGATAGTAAGGTTCATCTTGATATGGAATGTATCTTGTGTAAACTTTATAAGTACTACCTAATTTTTTTTCAAATTCAGGTCTAAGATACAATTTAGCAACACCATTCATATCAGTGTCTCTACACTCCCTTTGTACCCAATTACCCTCATCATCATATACATCAAAGGTAATACATTTGTTATATATTCCTTTACCATTAGCATCTTTTAAAGTAACATTATAATTATAACCATTATTAGAAACAGTTCCTGAAGGCATATAATCAATAAATTGAGTAGTTAATTTAACAGAAATGTTAGATGATCCTTCACAAGATTCAAAGAAATCACCATGACTGATATATTTATACTTAACAGTAATATTTTTAGAAGCATCTAAATCTGGAACATTTAATTTAAATTTAGCAACACCATCATCATCAGTAATTGTTGTATAAGTTTCATTTAAAAGAGAAAATTCAACTTCTTTATTAGGTAAACAATTTCCCAAATAACCTCTTAAAGTAACACTAAAACAGTCCCCATTTTCCATAAGTCCACAGGATGGATTTTCAAAATAAGACGGCAGATGTTCAGTAGTAGTTAATGAACCTACACTATGATTATCTGTGCTTGAATCAGCTGCTACAGCACCTACTGTTGAAAATATCATCAAACAAATAGTTAAAATTGACAGTAATTTTGAATTCATATAACAATCATCTCCACATAAAATTTAAGAAAAGTAAATAAGTATAATATAAGAAATCTGTAGAATTTTACAGAACCAATATAAGAAAAAATAACTTAAAAGTTATTTATCCAATATACTATTAAACAACTTAATATTTAAATATAACTATTATAAAAGCTTTAATTGTATAAACAAGCATTAAAAATAGATTAATTGCATAAACAAGTAATTAAATAAATTAGTTGTATGAACAAGTAATTATGCGAGTTAATTGCGTAAGCAAGTAAAAAGTAGAATATAATTAAAAAATTTAAAAATAAAAAAACAAGACTGTAAAATCCCATAAATCTGAAAAAACAAAGAAAATATACCCAACAAAAAAGAAATCCAAATCCCTTTTTTAGACCACCAAATACAAATTTGGATAGAAAAAATATGGAAAAATAAAATAAATCTGTAAACATTTACCGTCTCATTTATTTAAGAATGAAAAAATAGTTTACTATTAAACTATTAAAAAAAAGTAAAATTTAAAAAATATTTAATAAAATTAAATATTTATAAATTCATTAATTGTTTACTAGTGATTTTACTAATTTTAAGAATTTCTTCTTCAGAATATCCTTCTTCTAGCATATCTTTAGCAACTTGAAGTTTATTATTTTCAATACCCTCAATCCTACCTTCAATTCTACCTTCAATTCTACCTTTAATTCTACCTTCCT